>DAOMBL010000082.1:0-10083 GCA_035427325.1 Casimicrobiaceae bacterium | reverse complement strand
GGGCTTCAGCCCGACAGTTTGGGCTTCAGCCCGACAGTTTGGGCTTCAGCCCGACGGGATGCGGCGATGCGGTCGGAAGGGAGGCCAACGGGCGACGGCCGCGTCCGTCACCCCGGAGCGTCCCCCGTGCGGCAGGTTCGCCCTGCGCGGTCATCGAACTGTCACATGGCGCCGCTAGGATTGCGTCCTCTCCCTCGGGAACCGAACACGATGACCCGCACGAACAGGATCTTCCTCGCCTCGATGCTCCTCGCGACCGCGAACCTCGCGCACGCCGTCGACGTCACCGGCGCCGGCGCGACCTTTCCGTATCCGATCTACGCCAAGTGGGCGGAAGCCTATCGGCAGGCCTCCGGCACGAGCGTCAATTACCAGTCGATCGGATCGGGTGGAGGCATCGCGCAGATCAAGGCGAAGACCGTCGACTTCGGCGCGTCCGACATGCCGCTCAAGGCCGAAGACCTCGCCGCGGCGGGTCTCGTGCAGTTTCCGGCGATCATCGGCGGCGTCGTGCCGATCGTGAACCTCGCGGGCGTCGCGCCCGGGCAGCTCCGGTTCACCGGCCCGGTGCTCGCCGACATCTACCTCGGCAAGATCAGGAACTGGAACGACAAGGCGATCGCCGACATCAACCCCGGCCTGAAGCTGCCACCGGAGGCGATCACGGTCGTGCGCCGCTCCGACGGATCGGGCACCACGTTCCTGTGGACCGACTACCTGTCGAAGACGAGCCCCGAATGGAAGACGAAGGTCGGCGCGGGTACCGCGGTCGCGTGGCCGGAGGGCGTGGGCGGCAAGGGCAACGAAGGCGTGGCCGCGTACGTGCAACGGATCAAGGGATCGGTCGGCTACGTCGAGTACGCGTACGCGAAGCGCAACCGGATGAGCCACGCGGCGATGCAGAACCGCGACGGCCAGTTCGTCCAGCCCGACGAAGGCGCCTTCCAGGCCGCCGCGGCCGGCGCCGACTGGAAGGCTGCCCCGGGTTTCGGCGTCATCCTCACCGACCCGCCCGGCAAGGCGAGCTGGCCGGTCACCGGCGCGTCGTTCATCCTGATGCACGCGAAGCAGGACCGGCCCGAGCGCGGCGCCGCGGTGATGAAGTTCTTCGAGTGGTCGTTCGAGAACGGCCGCAAGATGGCTGCGGAACTCGACTACGTCGCGCTGCCGGACGCGCTCGCGAGGCAGATCGCGGAAGCGTGGCGGGCGCAGGTCCGGGACTCGGCCGGCAAGGCGATCCGGGACTGAGCGTGGTTCCGCAGGTTCCGGTGCGCGCCGCCCGCCCCGTTCGACGGCCGCGCGATCGCGGCCGCCGCCGTGCCGGAGCGTAGAATGCCCGGCGACGCGATCTCCGCGACGCGTTCCCCTCCCATGCGCCCGACACGAGCGCGCGCGGCGCGCGAAACCCGGCCACCCGTGCGGCGTGTCGCCGCGGGAGGTTGGCAGGACCTCGCCTTCGAGCGGCTCACGCTGGGCGCGGCGCTCGTCGTGCTCGTGACGCTCGGCGCGATCCTCGTCGCGCTCGCGCACTCCGCCTGGCCCGCGCTGTCCAAGTTCGGTCCGGCGTTCTTCTTCACCAACGCCTGGAACCCGGTCACGAGCACGTTCGGAGGGCTCGCGCCGATCTACGGAACGCTCGTGACCTCCGCGATCGCGCTCGTGATCGGCGTGCCGGTCTCGTTCGGCATCGCCATCTTCCTGACCGAGATGTGCCCCGCCGCGTTCCGGCGCCCGCTCGGCACGGCGGTGGAACTCCTCGCGGCGATCCCGTCGATCATCTATGGCATGTGGGGCCTCTTCGTGTTCGCGCCGTGGTTCGGCGACCACGTGCAGCCGCTGCTCAAGGGATCGCTCGGACAGGTCCCGCTCGTCGGGGCGCTGGTCCAGGGGCCTCCGAGCGGCATCGGCGTCCTGACCGCGGGCATCATCCTGTCGGTGATGATCATTCCGTTCATCGCCTCGGTGATGCGGGACGTGTTCGAGATCGTGCCCTCGGTGCTCAAGGAGTCCGCCTACGGACTCGGCGCGACCACCTGGGAGGTCGTCTGGAACGTCGTGCTCCCCTACACGCGGATCGGCGTCATCGGCGGAATCATGCTCGGGCTCGGGCGCGCGCTGGGGGAGACGATGGCGGTGACCTTCGTCATCGGCAACGCGTACAAGATCAGCGCCGGGCTGTTCAACCCGGGCAACTCGATCGCCTCGGCGCTCGCGAACGAGTTCAACGAGGCCGCGGACCCGGTCCATCGGGCCTCGCTGGTCGCGCTCGGGCTCGTGCTCTTCGTGCTGACGGTGATCGTGCTCGCGCTCTCCCGGGCGCTGGTGTCCCGCCTCGCGAAGGGCGAAGGATCGAGGACCTGACGCCATGGCCGCCCCGAAGTCGTCGATCTACCGGCGCCGGCTCCTCGTCAACCGGTTCAACCTCGCGGTGTCGCTCGCGACGATGGCGTTCGGGATGGTGTTCCTGTTCTGGATCCTGGCCGTCCTGTTCTCGAACGGCGTCTCGGCGCTGTCGCCGACGCTGTTCACGCAGACGACGCCGCCGCCCGGCAGCGCGGGCGGCCTCGCGAACGCGATCGTCGGCAGCGTCGCGATCGTCGGCGTGGCGACGCTCGTGAGCACGCCGATCGGCGTGCTCGCCGGCATCTACCTCGCCGAGTTCGGGCAGGATCGCCGGGTCGCGCGCTGGACGCGGTTCGTCAACGACATCCTGCTCTCCGCGCCGTCGATCGTCGTCGGCCTCTTCGTCTACACGGTGGTCGTGGCGAACGCCCGGCACTTCTCCGGCTGGGCGGGCTCGGCGGCGCTGGGACTCATCGCGATCCCCGTCGTCGTGCGCACGACCGAGAACATGCTGCGCCTCGTGCCGGCGAGCCTGCGCGAGGCGGCGGTCGCGCTCGGTGCGCCGATGTGGAAGGTGATCCTGCGCGTCACCCTGCGCGCGGTGCGCGGCGGCGTGATCACCGGCGTCCTGCTCGCCGTCGCGCGCATTTCCGGCGAGACTGCCCCGCTGCTCTTCACGGCGCTCAACAACCAGTTCTGGAGCGCCGACATGAACGGCCCGATGGCGAACCTCCCGGTGGTCATCTTCCAGTTCGCGATGAGCCCGTTCGACGACTGGAAGGCGCTCGCCTGGGCGGGGGCGCTCCTCATCACGCTCGCCGTCCTCGTCCTCAACATCCTCGCCCGCACCGTGTTCCGGCAGGCGGGTCACCGCTGAGCCGACGCCCATGAAGCCCGAGACCCCGCTCGTCCGCCCCGCGGTGGCTGCGCGCGATGCCGAGCCCGCCGCCCCCAAGATGTCGATCCGGCATCTCGATTTCCACTACGGAAGCTTCCACGCGCTGAAGGACGTGTCGCTCGACGTCGGCGAAAAGCGGGTGACCGCGTTCATCGGCCCGTCAGGCTGCGGCAAGTCGACGCTCCTTCGCGTGCTGAACCGGATGTACTCTCTCTATCCCGGCCAGCGCGCGACCGGGGAGGTGCTGTTCAACGGAACCGACCTGCTCGGCCCGGACGTCGACCTCAACCTGCTGCGCGCCAAGGTGGGCATGGTGTTCCAGAAGCCGACGCCGTTCCCGATGTCGATCCGCGACAACATCGCGTTCGGCGTGTCGCTCTACGAGCGGCTCACGCCGCGCGAGATGGACGAGCGCGTCGAGTGGGCGCTCTCCAAGGCCGCGATCTGGAACGAGGTCAAGGACAAGCTCGGCCAGAGCGGGATGGCGCTCTCCGGCGGCCAGCAGCAGCGCCTGTGCATCGCCCGCGCCGTCGCGGTCCAGCCCGAGGTCGTGCTGTTCGACGAGCCGACGTCGGCGCTCGATCCGATCTCGACCGCGAAGATCGAGGAGCTGATCGCCGAGCTGAAGAGCGACTACACGATCGCGATCGTCACGCACAACATGCAGCAGGCGGCGCGCGTGTCGGATTGCGTCGCGTACATGTACCTCGGCGAGCTGGTCGAGTTCGGCGACACCGACGAGGTGTTCCTGAAGCCGCGACGAAAGGAAACCGAGGACTACATCACCGGACGGTTCGGGTGAGGAGGTCGCGATGAACGAGCACACGATCAGGCAGTTCGACGCGGACATGGAAGCGGTCCGCACCGGCGTGCTGACGATGGGAGGTCTGGTCGAGGCCCAGTTCGCGCGCGCGATCGGCGCGCTGGAGAACGACGCCGCGGAGGGTCTGATCGAGCAGGTCGGCGCCGACGAGCGCCAGATCAACCGGATGCAGATCCAGATCGACCAGCAGTGCTCGCAGATCATCGCCCGGAGGCAGCCGACCGCGGGCGACCTGCGCATGGTGCTGACGATCGTCAAGATCACCAACGACCTCGAGCGGATCGGCGACGAGATCAAGAAGATCGCCTACAAGGCGACCGCCGCCGAGGACGACCGGCTGGTGCAGGTCCGCTTCTACGACGTCGTCCGCGCGGCGGCGCTCGCCCAGCGGATGCTGCGCATGGCGCTCGACGCGTTCGCGCGCCTCGACGTCGGGGCGGCAGCGGAAATCGTCGACTCCGACGACGAACTCGACGCCGCGTTCGGCGGCATCCTGCGCCAGCTCATCAGCTACATGATGGAGGACCCGCGCACGATCAGCGCGTCGCTCGAGATCGTGTTCATCGCGAAGTCGATCGAGCGGATCGGCGACCACGCGAAGAACGTCGCGGAGGCGGTCGTGCAGGCGGTCAAGGGCACCGATGTCCGGCACGCGACCGCGGCCGAGATCCGCGCGGAGGTGGGCGGCCCGTGACGCCGACGATCCTCGCGGTCGAGGACGAGCCGGCGATCCTCGAACTCCTCGCGGTCAATCTCGCCGACGCGGGCTACGACGTGAAGACGGCGCCGGACGCGGAGACCGCGCAGCGGATGCTTCGCGACCGGCTCCCGGACCTGCTGTTGCTCGACTGGATGCTGCCCGGCCGTTCGGGCCTCGCGCTCGCCCGCGAGCTCCGCGCCGACCCGCGGACGCGCGACCTCCCGATCATCATGGTCACCGCGCGCGCCGACGAGGCCGACCGGGTGGCCGGGCTGGAGGCGTGGGTCGACGACTACGTGACCAAGCCGTTCTCGCCGCGCGAACTGAAGGCGCGCATCAAGGCCGTCTTGCGCCGGCGCGCCCCGGAAGCGGCGTCCGAGCCCCTCGAGCTGGGGCCGCTCCACCTCGATCCGGCCACGCACCGCGTCACCGTCGACGACCACCCGGTCCATCTCGGCCCCACGGAGTTCCGCCTGCTGCGCTACCTGCTCGCGCGACCGGAGCGGGTGCACACGCGCGCGCAACTGCTCGATCGCGTGTGGGGCGACCACGTGGCCATCGAGGAACGCACCGTCGATGTGCACATCCGCCGGTTGCGGCTCGCGCTCGAACCCTTCGGCGCGCAGGACTTCGTCGAGACGGTGCGCGGCGCGGGCTACCGGATCGCCCTGCCGCGATGACGACCGGAGCCGGGTCCTCGCTCGGCGCGCCGCTCGCGGTCGCGGCGGCCACCGCGGTGGCGTGGTGGGTCGTCGGCCCGGCGGCGGCGCTGGCGGTGCTCTCGGTACTCGCCGCGGCGATCGTGGCGTTCCACCTGTGGAACCAGCGCCTCGTCCGCCGCTGGGCGTCCGGTTCGCTCGACGCGCCCGTGCCCGAGGGACTCGGATCCTGGCGCGAGGTGTTCAACGCGATCCACCGGCGCATGCGGACGCGCGAGCAGGTCCAGCGCGACCTGCGACTCACGATCGACCGGTTCCGGCAGGCAGCCGAGGCGATCCCCGACGGCGTCATCGTCCTCGACGAACGCGACCAGATCTCCTGGGCGAACCCCCGCGCGTGCGAGCAGCTCGGCCTCGACCTCCGCCATGATCGCGGCGCGCCGATCGTGAACCTCGTGCGCCAGCCGGAATTCCTCGCCTACGTCGAGGCGGGCAACTACGCGGAGGCGGTTTCGGTCACGGCCACGGGCCCGCCCCGTCGCACGTTGTCGCTCCAGCTGGTCCCATTCGGAACGCGGGAGAAACTGCTGCTCTCGCACGACGTCACGCAGCTCGAGGCGGTGGCGCGCATGCGCCGCGACTTCATCGCGAACGTCTCGCACGAACTCAAGACGCCGCTCACCGTGATCGCGGGATTCATCGAGACGATGCAGGATCTCGAACTCGACTCCCGCGGGCGCGCGCGCTATCTCGGCCTCATGGCCGGGCAGGCGCGCAGCATGCAGCGCCTGGTGAACGACCTCCTGACGCTCTCCGCGCTCGAGAGCGAGCACAACCCGGTCGCGGACGAGCGCTTCGCGGTGCTGCCGCTCCTGTTCGCGGCCAGTGCCGAGGCGAAGGCGCTCTCGGGGGGGCACCACGATGTCGAACTGGACGTCGGGATCCCCGCGGCGATCATGGGCGATCGCGACGAGATCGCGGGCGCGCTGTCGAATCTCGTGTCGAACGCCGTCCGCTACACGCCCGAGGGCGGCCGCGTCACGATCGCCTGGCGCGTCGAGCCGTCCGGCGCGGGCGTGTTCTCGGTCTCCGACACGGGCATCGGCATCGCGCCCGAGCACCTCCCGAGATTGACCGAGCGGTTCTACCGCGTCGACCGCTCGCGCTCGCGCGCGACCGGCGGCACGGGCCTCGGGCTCGCCATCGTCCGCCACGTGCTGCTGCGCCACCAGGGCGACCTCGGCGTGGACAGCGCTCCGGGGCGGGGCAGCACGTTCTCGATGCGGTTGCCCGCGCGACGCATTCACGCGGAGTCGCCGGGGAGCGAGCCGGCGACGAAGAGCGCCGCTACCAGTACTTCATCGCCCCGCGGAAGAGACTCCTGATCTCGTCGCGCCCGATGTCGACGGGCGCGTTCTTGATCACGCGGTACTGGGGCTCGGCGCCGGTCGCGAGCGCGTCGACGTGCGACTCGTCGAAGCCGAGCGCTGCGAGGCCGTTCGGCATGCCCGTCGCGCGCATCAGCGCGATGACGCGCGACGCCAGCGCCTCGCCGCCGTCGTCGGGACGCAGGTCGCGCGTGTCGGCGCCGAGGCAGTGGGCGCAGTGCAGGTGTCGCTCGGGCGAGGCGCGGGAAGTGTGGCGCCACACCGACGGATTGTTGAGCACCACCGCCATGCCGTGCGGAACGAGGCTCGCGCCCTCGGGATAGCCCGGGACGTGCCACTTCTTCGTGAGGCCGGACACCGCATACGACAGCCCGTGCGGCAGGTGGCAGCCGGCTGCGTTGAACGCGATGCCCGACAGCATCGCCGCGTACATCATCTCGGAGCGCGCCTCGCGGTCCGAGGCATCTCGCACCGCGCGCTCGAGGAACTGGCCGACCAGCCGGAGCGACTGGGTGGCGAGCATGTCGGAGAAGGCGTTCGCGCCCTGCGACACCGGGCGCGCCGCGCCGCGAGCCGGATTGAGGCGCCGGGGAAACGCGCGTGCGGTGATCGACTCGAGCGCGTGGCTCATGCAGTCGAAGCCGGTCGCCGCGACGGCGGCGGCCGGGAGCGATCGCGTCACGTCCGGATCGACGAGCGCGATCGTCGGAGTCAGCCTGCGCGAGATGATGCCGGTCTTCGCGTTCATGGCCTTGAGCGTGAAGATCGCGATGCCGGTGGTCTCCGACCCGGTTCCCGAGGTCGTCGGGCAGGCGATGTGCGGCTTCACGGCTCCGGGCACGCGGCGTCCCTCGCCGATCGGAGCGTTCACATAGGCCATGAAGTCGGCAGGATGCGACGAGTACAGGTTGGCCGCCTTGCAGGTGTCGATGACCGATCCGCCGCCGACCGAGACGAAGCCGTCGAACCGTCCCGAGGCCGCGAAGCGCGCGGCGTCCTGGAACGACGCGTCGTCCGGCTCGATCTTCACCGCGTCGTAGACCGCGACGTCGACGCCCTCCTGGGCGAGCGACGCGCGGACGGTCGCGACATGCTCGCCGTGGACGAGGCGGGCGTCGGTGTAGAGGCCGACCCGAGCGAGCCCGAGTTCCCGCGCATGGGCTCCCGCTTCGGCCAGCACCCCGGCGCCGAAGGTGAACGTGGGCATGCCCACGGTGAAGCCGCGATCGCTCCCCTCGGTCATCGCGAAATCGGCGTGGCAACAGCGCATCGGTCCGGCCTCCCGTGTGGGTTGGGTCGATTATGCCGCGCGGACGCGAAGGCGCCGCGCGGGGCCCGGAAACACCGCCCCGTCCTGGCAGGCCGGTCGAAGGCGCCTTCGGGTGCGGCAGTCGCAACCGGTTGATCGGCAAGGGCTTCCCGTCGCCGACCGGGCGGAACGGCGGTTTGCCGGCCGGTTTGACGGCTTTTCCCCGGGCCTGCTAGAATTTCGAGTTTCGCGGAGGGGTTCCCGAGCGGTCAAAGGGAGCAGACTGTAAATCTGCCGGCTCTGCCTTCGAAGGTTCGAATCCTTCCCCCTCCACCATTCAGGAGACAGTTGTCAGTTGACAGTTGGCAGTAACTGCGCACCGCAGCCCAGGCAATCGGCGCCGACCCGCCGCGCCTTTACTGCCAACTGTCAACTGTCAACTGTCAACTGAACCGCGGGTGTAGCTCAATGGCAGAGCAGAAGCCTTCCAAGCTTACGACGAGGGTTCGATTCCCTTCACCCGCTCCAGTTCGCGCGGGGGCGTCGAGCGCGGAGAGGCCGGAGGCTTCAAGGCAGCGGTAGCGGCACAGGCGGCAGCAGGGCGCGCCCCGACGGGCGTGGCGTGCGAGACGACGACACGCCCATGTAGCTCAGTGGCAGAGCACTCCCTTGGTAAGGGAGAGGTCGCGCGTTCAATCCGCGCCATGGGCACCAAGGCAGGGGGCAGGAGCGGGGCCCCGCTCCTGCCCGACGGAAGAGTGGCCCGGATCGCCGGCGAGGCCGGACGGTCGGGGTGAAACAGTCAACGAGCAAAGCCGGAGACAGCGATGGCCAAGGGCAAATTCGAGCGTACGAAGCCGCACGTGAACGTGGGGACGATTGGTCACGTGGACCACGGGAAGACGACGTTGACGGCGGCGATGACGCTGGTGCTGTCGAGGAAGTACGGTGGTGAGGTGAGGGCGTACGACCAGATCGACAATGCGCCGGAGGAGAAGGCGCGCGGGATCACGATCAACACGTCGCACGTGGAATACGAGACGGAGAAGAGGCACTACGCGCACGTGGACTGTCCTGGGCACGCGGACTATGTGAAGAACATGATCACGGGTGCGGCGCAGATGGACGGGGCGATTCTGGTGGTGTCGGCGGCGGACGGTCCGATGCCGCAGACGCGAGAGCACATTTTGCTGGCGCGTCAGGTTGGGGTGCCGTACATCATCGTGTACATGAACAAGGCGGACATGGTGGACGACAAGGAGCTGCTGGAGCTTGTCGAGATGGAGGTGCGGGAGCTTTTGTCGAAGTACCAGTTTCCCGGGGACAAGACGCCGATCGTGATCGGGTCGGCGAAGATGGCGCTGGAGGGGGACAAGAGCGACCTGGGGGAGGGGTCGATCTACAAGCTGGCGGAGGCGCTGGACAGCTACATACCGACGCCGGAGCGTGCGGTGGACGGGGCGTTCCTGATGCCTGTGGAGGACGTGTTTTCGATTTCGGGCCGTGGGACGGTGGTGACGGGTCGTGTGGAGCGCGGGATCGTGAAGGTTGGGGACGAGCTGGAGATTGTGGGGCTGCGTCCGACGGCGAAGACGGTGTGCACGGGGGTGGAGATGTTCCGGAAGCTGCTCGATCAGGGGCAGGCTGGGGACAACGTGGGGGTGCTGCTGAGGGGTACGAAGCGGGAGGAGGTGGAGCGAGGTCAGGTGCTGGCGAAGCCGGGGTCGATCACGCCGCACACGAAGTTCAGCTGCGAGGTGTACGTGCTGTCGAAGGACGAGGGGGGTCGGCACACGCCGTTCTTTCCTGGGTACCGGCCGCAGTTTTATTTCCGGACGACGGACGTGACGGGGAGCTGCGAGCTGCCTGCGGGGACGGAGATGGTGATGCCCGGGGACAACATCGGGATGACGGTGACGCTGATTGCGCCGATCGCGATGGAGGAGGGGCTGCGCTTCGCGATCCGCGAGGGTGGGCGGACGGTGGGGGCGGGGGTGGTGGCGAAGATCATCGAGTGATCGGG
>DAOMBL010000081.1:0-10176 GCA_035427325.1 Casimicrobiaceae bacterium | reverse complement strand
CGGGGCGAACTTCTCGGGACACTCGTTCGCCTGCGCGCGGACGCTCGTCCACCTCGCGCGACGGCGTCCGCCTCCCTGACGGTGCACGCGCGTTCAGCCGGTGCGCGAGAAGTCCGGGCGGCGGCGTTCGGCGAACGCCGAGATCCCCTCGCGCGCCGCGGGCGTGCAGGCGCTGCGGCCGAACGCGCGGTAGCCGACGTCGAGCGCGGCAGCGAGGGTCGGCGCGGCGGCCGCGCCGCGAATCGCGTCCTCCATCAGCGAGAGGATGGTCGGGCTGAGCGGCATGCCGGACGCCGAGACCGGCGCCACCGCCTCGAACGGCGGGATCGCGACCGCGCCTTCCGCGATGCGCGCCCCATCGCGGGCGAGCGAGCGCACTTCGCGGATCGCGGCGCGGACGAGGTCGTGCGGCGCGTCCGCGAGCGCGGACACGATGCCCAGTTCGACCGCCCGTGCGGCCGTGAGCTTCTCCGCGCGGCGGAGCATCGCGTGGAAGGTCGCCGCGGCGCCCGGCCAGCGCCGGTACGGGACCACCATCGCTCCGATGCCCGGCAGGATGCCGAGCGTGATCTCGGGAAGCGGCATCCAGGCGTCGCGTGCCGCGACGATCGCGTGGCAGCGCATCGCGAGTTCGAAGCCCCCGCCGAGCGCGTAGCCGTTCAGCGCCGCGACGACCGGCTTCGCGCAGGCGTCGAGGTGGACGAGGAGCCGCGAGCAGTCGCGCGCGTACTGCGCGGACGCCTCGGCGTCCCCCAGCATCGACGGGAAGCGGCCGACGTCCGCGCCCGCGCAGAACGCCTTCGTGCCGTAGCCGGTGATCACGAACCCCGCGACCGACGCGTCGCGCTCGTGGCGCCGGATCACGTCGAGCACCTCGTCGGTCATCTCGTCGTGCAGCGCGTTCTGCGCCTCGGGCCGGCGCAGCGTGATCACCTTCACGCCGTCGACGTCGTCGACCAGCACGTGCCGGCGGAACGCCTGGTACGCGGACAACGGCCGTTTCGGCCCGGGCATGCCGGGACGCTCGCGCACGAAGCGGTCGAGGATCCGCGCGACCTCGCCCTCCCCCAGCGTGCGCGCGAGTTCCAGCGGACCCTGCCGGAAGCCGAGCGCGACGCGGCAGCCGAGGTCGAGGTCCGCCGGGTCGCCGATCGCCCGGTCGAGGATGTCGACGCCCTGCGAGAGGAGGACGCCGAGGAGCCGGTCGCGGACGATCGACGCCGCCTCGGGCGACACGTCGACGCGCTTGCCCGGCGCGACCGTCTGCCATTCACTGACCGAGCGGAAGATCGGCGCCGGGCGGTAGTGCTCGCCCTCCTCGTCCGCCTGCAGCGTGTTGGTCTCGACGATGATCGGGTTGCCGCGCGCGAGGTTCAGCACGTAGAACGGCCCGGCGTGCACGAATTCGCCGGCAACGCTGTCGATCTCGGCGGCGCTCGCGCGATCGAGCAGGAGCGCCGCCTCGTTGCACCAGTTGTCGAAGACGCGGTCGAGCATGAAGCAGGGCACGTCGGCGGTGACGAGCGGCACCTTGCCGGTGGCGCAGAACACGCCCCGAAGATGGTCGACGAGTCCCGGACCCGCGCCCGCCCAGTCGACCACCTCGACCGCCGGGTTGCGCCACGCCGGTGCGAAGAAGTGCGTCACCGTCGCGCGCGCGGGCACGCGCATCCGCGCGAAGATGCGCGCGGCCGGCAGCGAACTCGTGTTCGACGTGACCAGGGCGTCGTCCGCGACGCGCGCCTCCACCGCCTCGAAGATGCGCCGCTTGAGGTCGAGATTCTCGGTGGCCGCCTCGATCACCCAGTCGGCGCCGGAGAGCGCGTCGTAGTCGACGCTGCCGCGGATGCCGCGCAGGATCGCGTCGGCCTCGTCCTGGCGCGACTTGCCGCGCGCGACCGCCTTGCGCGCGGAGCCGTCGAGGCGCTCGAGCGCCGCGTCGATCGCCTGCTGCGCGACGTCGACGAGCGTCAGCTCGGTGCCGGGGAGCGCGCTCTTGATCCAGTGGCCGATGTCCGGGCCGATCGAGCCGGCGCCGATCACCGCGACGTGGCGGGGCAGCGGTCGAAGCGGGGGGGCGAGCAGCGGATTGGCGTGGCGGACGTTCACGTTGACCTCGTCGATGGAAGGGGGCGCCGCGCGTCAGCGCGCGCGCGGCGGGCCGTCCCGGGCGGAGAGCGGCGCGACGACCACGCGCGGCAGGCTGGGCTTCAGCAGGATCGCGCCGAAGGTCGCGAGATAGAGCGCGAACGCGGCAGCCCACGCGAGGCCGGCCCCGACCACGAAGCCCGCGCCGCCGGCGGCGAGCGCACCGCCGACGCGGGCGATCGAGGCCACCTGCACGAGCAGGTGCGCCGCGACCGCGGCCCCCGGGAGCGCGAGCGGCCTTCCGGTGTGGCGCAGGGCGACACGCGTCATGATGCCCATCATCCCGGAACCGAGCGCGCCGACGGTGAACGCGTGCAGCCACGCGCGCTCGGCGCCCGCGATCCCGAGGCCGCCGAGCGCCACGAGCAGGAACGCCGCGGTCAGCCACGCGTAGCCGGCGTGCATCGTCCAGAGCAGCGGCGCGTCGAAGGTCTTCCAGCCCCGCCAGCGCAGGAGCCGCGCGCCGTTCAGCGCGAACGCGACGAACGCGACGGCCGGGCGCCACGCCGACGCCGGCTCCGCGAGGTCCGCGATCGCCAGGACGACGATCGATCCGATCGCCGCCCCGTCGAGCGCGGGCAGCGCGCGCGCGACGTCGCCCCGGCCGGTCGCGCGCAGGTGGTTGCCGGTGAACACCGGCGTGAACACGCCGCAGGCGAGCGCGTAGAGCAGCACGAGCGCATGCACCGCGGCGCGCAGGCCCGCGTCCTGCGATCCCGCCATGAACGCCGCCTCGCCGCCGGCGAACGCGGCGAACACGACGATCGCCATCCGGTAGCGCCGATCGGCGATCGGCCCGACCTGCACGACGAGCAGCACGGTCATCGCGACCCAGGGCGCGGCCGCGATCGCCAGTGCGATCGCGGGCGGCAGCAGGTCGCGCGCCCAGAACGCGGCGCGGCCGGCGAGCCACAGCGCCACCAGCAGCGCGAGCGGCCGGCCACGGATCTCGGCGGTCCCCGCCCAACCGGGCAGCGCCGTGAGGGTGATGCCGCAGGCGATGGCGCCGGCGAAGCCGTAGAGCATCTCGTGGCCGTGCCAGGCACTCGACGCATGCGCCGGTCCGCCGAGCGCCTGCACCGTGGTCCAGGCGGCCATCAGCGCGACACCGTAGGCGGCGCCGAACACGCAGAACGGCCTGAACGGGCTGGCCCACAGCGCGGCGGGCGGGGGCGTCGTCTTGGCCATCGCGGACGAAGGATCGGGGTCGGAGCGCCGCGCCGCGCGCGGCGGTTGACAGCGCAGCAGTCGATGTATACCGTACCCGGAATACGGGATACACGCAATCGCCGCGCGGGGGCGAACGCCCCGGGCCGGACGCGTCGCCCCCGCCTCCCCACGACCGCCGCTCCGCCGATGACGCCCGCGCTCAAGCCCGTCGACCGACCCGAGGGCCTCGGCGACCAGGTCTACCGGGCGCTGCGCGAGTCCCTCGGCAGCCACGCGATCGTGCCGGGACAGCGCCTGCAGGAGGCGCCGCTCGCGATCTCGCTCGGCGTCTCGCGCACGCCGGTGCGCGAGGCGCTCGCCCGCCTCGAGAGCGAGGGGCTGATCGCCGCCGACGGCAGGAGCTTCGTCGTCCCCGTCCTCGACGACGAGGACGTCGACGAGATCTACGACCTGCGCGGCCTGCTCGAACCCGCGGCGCTCGCCCGGGTCGCGGCCGCGGCCCCCACCTCGCGCACGCTCGCGCCGGTGGCCTCCGCGCTCAAGGCCGCCGAGGCGGCGGAGCGCGACGGCGACGCCGAGGCGTTCATCGAGGCCAACGCCCGCTTCCACGCGGCGTGGCACGCGCTGGTCGCGAACCGGCGGCCGCTCCGCGCCATCGCGCTCTCGTCGGGCCACGTCCGGTACCTGCGCGTGCTCACGCTGAACGACCCCGCGGCCCGCAAGGCGGCGCTCTCGGGCATGCGCGCGATCGTCGCCGCGCTCCGCAAGGGCGACCCCGCACGCGCCGCGGAGGTGATGCGCGAGCACCTTCGCGTCGCGCGGCACCACCTGCGCGACGTGCTCGACCGCATCGCGCGCGAGAGCCGCCCGGACGCGGGCGCGCGCTGACACCCGTCGCACCGATGGCGTTCCTGGCCGAAATCCCCTACGGCGCCTACTGGTCGACGCCGTTCGCGCGCTGGCAGGGGAGCCTCGCCCACCTGCACAGCATCGAGTTCGCCGCGCGCGTCGCGAAGGCCGAACTCGCCCGCCGCGCGATCGACCCGGCGGCGATCGACCACGGCGTGCTCGGATTCTCGGTGCCGCAGGCGCACGCGTTCTACGGCCTGCCGTGGCTCGCGGGTCTCGCCGGCGCCGGATCGACCGCCGGCCCGACCGTCATGCAGGCCTGCGCGACCGGTGCGCGCGTGCTGCTCGCGACCGCGCAGGAGGTCGAGGCCGGCATGGCCGAGGTCGCGCTCGGGCTGACCTGCGACCGCACGTCGAACGGTCCGCACCTCTACTACCCGAATCCGGGAGGCCCCGGCGGCACCGGCGCGCACGAGGACTGGGTGCTCGGCAACTTCGGCTGCGACCCGCTCGGCCCGCACGCGATGATCGACACCGCCGAGAACGTCGCCGCCTCGCGCGGGTTCTCGACCGCCGAGCAGCACGAGGTCGTGCTCCGACGCGAGGAGCAGTACCGCGCGGCGCTCGCCGACGGCAGCGCGTTCCTGAAGCGGTTCATGACGCTGCCCTTCGAGGTGCCTTCGGCGGACTTTCGCAAGGTCGCCGGCCGGCTCGACGGCGACGAAGGCGTGTCCGCCTCGACACCCGAGGGACTCGCGCGGTTGAAGCCGGTGAAGGCGGGCGGCAGCGTCACCTACGGCGGCCAGACCCATCCGGCCGACGGCAACGCGGCGATCGTCGTCGCCACACCCCCGCGCGCGAAGGAACTCTCGTCGCGCCCGGAGATCGCCGTGCGCCTGCTGGGCTTCGGCCAGGCGCGCGCGCCGCTCGCGCGCATGCCCGAAGCCACGGTCCCGGCGGCGCGCCGCGCGCTCGAGCGCGCGGGCCTCGCGATCGGCGACGTCGACGCGATCAAGACGCACAACCCGTTCGCGGTGAACGACCTCGTGTTCGCGCGCGAGACCGGCGTCGACCTCGCGAGGATGAACAACTTCGGCTCGTCGCTCGTCTGGGGCCACCCGCAGGCGCCGATGGGCACGCGCTCGATCATCGAACTCGTCGAGGAACTCGCCTTGCGCGGCGGCGGGCGCGGGCTCTTCGCCGGCTGCGCGGCCGGAGACACCGCGATGGCGGTCGTGCTGGACGTGGTCGACCGTCGCTAGCGGGAACGCGGAGCGGAGCGACGTCATGGATCTCTCCGACTGGATCGAGCGGCAGGCGGCGTTCGCGCCGTCGAAGCCCGCGATCGCCTGCGGCGGCACCCGCCTGTCGTACGCGGAACTCGCCTGCGCGATCCGCCGCGCCGCCGGCGCGCTCGCGGCGGCTGGCGTCGAGAGGGGCGAACGGGTCGCGCACCTGGGCTACAACGCGATCGAGCAGGTCGTGCTCCTGTTCGCCTGCGCGCGCGTCGGGGCGATGTTCGTGCCGCTGTCGTGGCGGCTCGCGCCGCCCGAGCACCGCGCGATGCTCGCCGACTGCCGCCCCCGCGTGCTCGTCGTCGCCGACCCGTTCGTCGCGCCGACCGCGGCGATCCTCGGGGCCGTAGACGCGCCGGTGCGCCTCTCGCTCGGCACACCCCGCGAAGGATGGACGTCGTGGGAGACGTTCCTGGCGTCGGGCGACGCCGCGCCCGCCCCGTGCATCGAGGGCGCCGACGCGGCGCCGGTCCTGCTGTGCTACACGTCCGGCTCGACCGGCCAGCCGAAGGGCGTGGTGCACACGCAGCGCGCCCTGTTCGCGAACGCCGTCAACAGCACGCACATGCACGACCTCTCGAGCGAGGACGTCGTGCTGACGACGCTGCCGCTCTTCCACGTCGGCGGGCTCAACATCCAGACGCTGCCCGCGCTGCACGCCGGCGCCTCCGTGGTGCTCCACCCGCGCTTCGAACCCGCGCTCGCGATCGACGCGATCGAGCGCGACTGGATCACGCGCACCGGCCTCGTCCCCGCGCAACTCGAGGCGCTCGCCCGCGAGCCGCGCTGGCGGAACGCCGACCTCTCGCGCCTGCGCGCGATCTCGACCGGCTCGACGATCATCGGCGAGGCCTTCGTGCGGAAGGACCTGCAGCGCGGCGTGCCGCTCCTGCAGGTCTACGGCGCGACCGAGACCTGCCCGATCGCCGCCTACCAGCGGATCGGCGACGCGCCGCGCCATCCCGGGTCCATCGGCAAGACGGCGCTGCACTGCGAACTGCGCATCGTCGACGAGGCGGGCCGCGACGTCGCGCCCGGCGTCCCCGGCGAGATCTGGGTGCGCGGGCAGAACGTCATGCAGGGCTACTGGAACCGGGCGCACGAGTCGCGCGAAGCGCTCGCCGGCGGCTGGTACCGCACCGGGGACGTCGCGCACGCCGACGCGGACGGCTGGCTCTACGTCGACGGCCGGCGCCGCGACCTCATCATCTCGGGCGGCGAGAACGTCTACCCGGCCGAGATCGAGAACCTGCTCGCGCTCTGCCCGGACATCGCCGAGGTCGCGATCGTCGGCCGCCCGGACGAGCGCTGGGGCGAGGCGGTCGTCGCGGTCGTCGTGCCCGCGCGGGGCGCGACGCTCACGCGCGAGGGCGTGTGCGCCCTGCTCGAAGGCCGCATCGCGCGCTACAAGCACCCGCGCGACGTCGTCTTCGCCGACGCGCTGCCGCGCACCGCGCTCGGCAAGGTCAAGCGCGAGGACCTGAAGCGCCTCGCCCGCCGCGAGCCGGTCGCCGGCTCCGCATGAACCCCCTCGAGGAACCGACGATGGGCACCCGGATCGGCATCGACGTCGGCGGCACCTTCACCGACTTCATCCTGACGCGCGAAGGCGCGCCTCCGCTGCTGCACAAGGTGCTCTCGACGCCCGCCGATCCGTCGATCGCGGTCGTCGCGGGCCTCGAGGAACTGGCGACGATGGCGGATCCGGCGCGGAGCGCGGCGGCGTTCGTCGCGTCGATCGAGACGATCGTGCACGGCACGACGGTCGCGACCAACGCGACGCTCACGCGCACCGGGGCGAAGTCCGCGCTGCTCACGACCGAGGGCGTGCGCGACGCGCTCGAGATGCGCCGCGGCATCCGCGAGAAGCAGTACGACAACACCTACACCAATGTCGAGCCGCTGGTCCCGCGCCGCCTGCGCGTGGGCGTGGGCGGGCGCCTCGACCGGAACGGGCACGAGGTCGCTCCGCTCTCGCTCGGCGCGGTCGACGAGGCGCGCGCCCGCTTCCGCGCCGAGGGCATCGAGGCGGTCGCCGTCTGCTTCATGCACTCGTACGCGAACCCGGCGCACGAGGAGGCGGTCGCGCGGCGCGTGCGCGAGGCGATGCCCGGCGCGTTCCTCAGCGTCTCGTCGTCGCTGCTGCCCTCGATCCGCTTCTACGACCGTGTCTCCACCACCGCGCTCAACGCCTACGTCGGGCCGAAGCTCAACCGCTACGTCGAGCGGCTGGTCGAGCGGCTCGGCGCCGCCGGGTTCCGAGGGACGCTCCTCATCATGCAGAGCAACGGCGGCGTCATGTCGCCCGAGGTCGCGCGCTCGAGTCCCGCGCTCACGCTGCTCTCCGGACCCGCGGGCGGCCCGGCCGCCGGGCTCCACTACGCGCGCACGCTCGGCGCGGACCGCGCGATCACCACCGACATGGGCGGCACGAGCTTCGAGGCGTCGGCCGCGGTCGGCGCGCCGCTCCTCGTGAGCGACGGCGAGATCGCGCGCCACCGGATCGCGCTGCCGATGCTCGACATCCACACGATCGGCGCGGGCGGCGGGTCGATCGGCTGGATCGACGCCGGGGGGCTCCTGCGGATGGGCCCGCAGAGCGCGGGCGCGGACCCGGGCCCGGCGTGCTACGGCAAGGGCGGCACGCTGCCGACCTCGACCGACGCGAACCTCGTGCTGGGCTACCTCGCCCCCGACTACTTCGCCGGCGGGCGGATGCGCCTGTCGACGGAGGCCGCGCGCGAGGCGATCCGCGCCCACGTCGCCTCGCCGATGGGCCTGTCGGTCGAGGACGCGGCCGCCGGCATGTACCGCGTCGTGTGCAACAACATGGCGCAGGGCGTGCGCGAGGTGACGATCAAGCGCGGCTGGGACCCGCGCGAGTTCCCGTTCGTCGCCGCGGGCGGCGCCGGCCCGATCCACTCCTGCCAGATCTGCAACGAACTCGAGATCCCGCTGCAGGTCGTGCCGCGCGAGTCCTCGGTGCTGTGCGCGATGGGGATGCTGCTCTCCGACCTGCGACACGACTACGTGCGCACCTTCGTCGCGAAGCTCTCGTCGCTCGACTGGGCGCGCCTCGAAGGGCTGGTCGAGGCGATGGTCGCGGAGGGCGACCGGCAGCTCGACGCGGAACGCATCGCGCCCTCGCGCCGCCGCTACGAGGTGACGCTCGACTGCCGCTACCTGAAGCAGTACCACGAGGTCGGCGTCGAGGTCCCGCGCGAGGCGATCCGCGCGCGCGACGGCGCCGCGATCGCGCAGGGGCTGCACCGCGAGCACAACCGCCTCTACGGCTACTCGCTCGAGCGCGAGGACCCGCCGATCGAGGTCATCAACGTCCGGGTGCGCTCGCTGGGATCGGTCGACAAGCCGCGCGCGGGCGAGGCGCCCTGGGGAGGCGAGGACGCGTCCGCCGCGATCAAGGGCCGGCGCGCCATGTACGTCCCCGAGGAGCGCGCGTTCCGCACGGTCCCGGTCTACGACGGCCACCGGCTCACGTTCGGGGCGCGCATCGCCGGTCCCGCGATCGTCGAGGAGGTCACCACGGCGATCGTCGTGACCGGGGGCTGGGACGCGATCGTCGACCGGCAGGGCTCGCTCGTCCTCCACCGCAAGGGCCGCGAGGACCTCGTCGCCCGCGTCGCGTCGCCGCAACCGACGGAGGTCGCCGCATGAAGATCGACCCGATCCTGCTCTCGGTGTACGCGCGGACCTTCCGCTCGATCACCGACGAGATGAGCATCTCGATGCAGCAGACGACGCGCTCGCCGATCCTGTGCGAGGCGAAGGACTTCGTCACCGGCCTCTACGACGCCGACGGGCGCATGCTCGAGCAGACCGAGAACCTGCCGATCCTCGCGTTCTCGCTCGCCCCGGTGTGCAAGCACCTGCGGGCCGCCTTCGGCGACGACCTGCACCCGGGCGACGTCATCCTGCACAACGACGTCTTCAGCCTCGGCAACCAGAACAACGACGTCGCGGTGTTCAAGCCGGTGTTCTTCGAGGGCCGGCTCGTCGCCTGGACCGCGGTCAAGGGCCATCAGGCCGACATCGGCGGCGCGGTCGCCGGCGGCTACAACCCGAACGCGACCGAGGTGTGGCAGGAGGCGCTGCGCATCCCCGCGGTCAAGGTGATCGAGAAGGGCAAGCTCCGCAAGGACGTCTGGGAACTGATCCTCGCGAACATCCGCTTCGACATCGTGCGCCACGACCTGCAGGCGCAGATCGGCGCGTGCACGATCGGCGAGCGGCGCGTGGTCGAACTCCTCGCGAAGTACGGCCACGAGCACTTCGAGGCGCACAAGCTCGCGCTGTTCGACGCGACGCGCAGGATGATGGAGGCGGAGATCGGGAAGATCCCCAACGGCCGCTACTCCGGCGAGGGCCGGGTCTACTACGACGGCCGCCACGAGGGTTCGACGTTCACGATCCGCGTCGACGTCGAGGTCGACGACCGCCGCATCCGCTTCGACTACTCGCGCACCGACGCGCAGACCAACGGGTTCGTCAACGGCACGTTCACGTCGAGCGCGTCGGCGACCATCCTCACGCTGCTGCAGATGATCAACCCGGACATCCCGCACAACGAGGGCATGGTCGAGCCGGTCGAGATCGTGATCCCGGAGGGCACGATCCTCAACGCCTCGTACCCGAAGGCGACGACCTTCGGCAACCACCTGTGCCCGCCGAACGCCGACGCGATCCAGCGCGCGCT
>DAOMBL010000080.1:4444-10177 GCA_035427325.1 Casimicrobiaceae bacterium | reverse complement strand
AGGTGGGCGAGATGGGCGTTCATCGGGGTAAGAGCCGTAATATGGGGTCAGCGCAATATGGGGTCAGAGCCGCAATATTCGGCCGTCCGGCGGCTGAAATCGCCGCGGCCGCCCGCCAGGATATTGCGGCTCTGACCCCATATTCGACCCCATATTACGGCTCTGACCCCATAGGACCCCATTTGGCTACGATCCGCATCGTCAGGAAGCACGGGCTCACACACGCGAAGGCGAAAGTCGTCGCGGAGAAGATGGCGCGGGACCTGCACAGGCGCTTCGATCTCGTGTGCTCCTGGGAGGACGACCTGTGCCGGTTCGAGCGATCCGGGCTCACCGGCAGCATGCGCGTCGACCGGCAGGAGATCGCGCTCGACGTGAAGCTGGGCTTCCTGCTCTCGGCGGTCGCGCCGTCGATCGAGCGGGCGATCCACGAAGAACTGGACCAGCTCGTCGATGCGCCGGGCACGAAGGCGCCGAAGGCGGCGTCCAAACCGGCGGCGAAACGGAAGACCCCCGGCAGTTCCGCGTAGCCCCACGGCGCACGCCGTCCCGGGCTACGCCAGGCCCCGCGAAGTCCTCTGCGGCAACGGAGGCTCCGGAAACGGCGCATTCGCGCCTCCGAAGATCGCCTCGAGGATGGCCGTCTCGCGTGTCGCGATCGTCGCGAGGAACGCATCGGCCCCGCCCATCCTGCGAAACGCGCCGAAACCGCGCTCGAGGAACGACTGGAGTTCCTCGAGCCCCGCGAGTTTCGCGGGGCGCCGCATCAGCACGAGCGCCTTCGACAGCATCGGCCGATGCACGTAGCGGTCGAGCGCCGCGCCCACCTCGCCGATCAGCGCGATCTGCCTTCGCCGGTCGGGTCCGCATCCGGTGCGCCGGAACGCCCGGCAGTACTCCTCGACGCTGAATCGGGCGTCCGCCCGCGGCAGGTGATCGAGGAGCTTCACGTCGAGTTCGTGCGACAGCGCGTTCAGCTCCATCGCCCGTGCCACCGTGCGTACGACAGCGTCGGGCAGGAGCCGCGACATCGCCGGCACGATGCGCCCGAGATCGGCGTCGCGGCGGCGGAAGTCCTTGCCGCCGTAGAGGTCGTCCTGGAAGAACGCGATCGCGTCCGCGTAGCGCGCATCGCGGGCGAGGTCGGCGTAGGTGGAGGCGAGTCGCCGCGACTGCCAGGAAGCGAGCCGCTCCAGTGCGCCTGCGAGGATCGGATTCGAGGCCCGCGCCTCGTGCAGCGCGTGCACGCGCTCGAGTTCGGCTTCGAGTTCGGCGATGGCCGGGCGGGGAGAGGACGTCGCCATGGAGGTCGCGCGCAACCTCGACGCGCGATGCGAGTCTAACGCCTCGACCCGATCCACCCCGCCGGGGTTTAGATTGATTGCTCTAGCGCGCGAGGCTAGCTTCGGCCCTGCCTCCGAAGGATGCGGTGGCACGAGCGCGCCCCGATGATCCACCTCACCCGTCGTCGCTTCCTCGCGGCCGGCGCCGCCGGCGGCGTCGCACTAGCGCTCGCCGGCGGGTACGCGTGGCTGCGCGGCCGGCGCGCCCTCCCCGAGGTCCACGCGTTCGACGCTGATGCGCGCGCGATCGTGCGCGCGATCGTGCCCGCCATGCCAGCGGGCGCGCTGCCCTCCGCCCCCGCGGACCGCGCGAGCGCAATCGAGGAATCGGTCGACGGCGTGCACCGCGCCGTCGCGGGGCTCGCGCTGTCCGCGCAGGCCGAACTCGCGCAGCTCTTCGCGCTGTTGTCGACGGGCGCCGGTCGGCGCCTCTTCGCCGGCCTCGCACCGGCGTGGAAGGACGCCACGCCCGCCGAGGTCGACGCCTTCCTCGTCGCGTGGCGCGACAGCGGCTGGGCGCTCAAACGCGGCGCGTACGACGCGCTCCATCAGCTGATCCTCGCCGCGTGGTACGCGAACCCCCGCTCGTGGGGCGCGATCGGCTACCCGGGTCCTCCGCCGCTCGGCGCGTGACGCGATGAGCACTGCCGCCTCTTCCCGGATCGCCGATCCGATCCGCTCGGGCCTCGCCTCGGGGTGGGACGTCGTCGACGCGTCACGCCTGGCGCAGGATCTCGCGATCGAAGCCGATGTGGCGATCGTCGGCAGCGGCGCGGGAGGCGGCATCGCGGCCGAGACGCTCGCGCTCGCGGGACTGCGCGTCGTCGTGCTCGAGGAGGGCCCGCTGCGCTCGTCGTCCGACTTCCACATGCGCGAATCGGAGGCCTATCCGGACCTCTACCAGGAGTCGGCGGCGCGCAAGACGCGCGATCGCGCGATCAACATCCTGCAGGGCCGGTGCGTCGGAGGCGGCACCACGGTCAACTGGACGAGTTCGTTCCGCACGCCCGCCGCGACGCTCGAGCACTGGGCGCGCGTGTACGGCCTCCCGGATGCGTCGAACGAAGACCTCGCGCCCTGGTTCTCGAAAGTGGAAGCCCGGCTCGGCATCGCGCCCTGGGAGGTCGCGCCGAACGCGAACAACGCCGCGCTCGCGCGCGGTGCGGCGAAGCTCGGCCTGCCGAGCGCGGTGATCCGCCGCAACGTGCGCGCCTGCTGGAATCTCGGCTACTGCGGCGTCGGCTGCCCGACCAACGCGAAGCAGTCGATGCTCGTGACGACGATTCCCGCCGCCCTCGACCGCGGCGCGAAGCTCGTGACGCGCGTGCGCGCGGAGCGGCTCGTGATCGAAGGCGACCGCGTGACACGTCTCGAGGCGCGCGCGCTCGACCCGCGCGGCGTCGAGCCGACAGCGCGCCGCGTCGTCGTTCGGGCAGGCGCGTACGTCTCGGCGGCGGGCGCGATCGGCACGCCGGCGCTCCTCCTGCGCAGCGGCGTCCCGGATCCGAACCGGCTCGTCGGCAAACGCACGTTCCTGCACCCGACCGTGGTCTCGGCTGCACTGATGCCCGAGCGCGTCGACGGGTTCGCCGGAGCGCCGCAGTCGGTCTACTCGGACCACTACCTCGACACCCTGCCGCCCGATGGCCCGGCCGGATTCAAGCTGGAAGCGCCGCCGGTCCACCCGGTGCTCGCCGCGATCACGCTGACCGGCCACGGCGACTCACACGCGCGCTGGATGCGCGCGCTGCCGAACATGCAGGTGCTGCCCGCGCTCGTGCGCGACGGGTTCCACGCCGAGAGTCCGGGCGGCTCGGTCTGGCTGCGCGACGACGGCACGCCGGTGCTCGACTATCCGCTCAACGACTACCTGTTCGACGCGATCCGGCGCGCGTTCCAAGCGATGGCGGAGATCCAGTTCGCTGCCGGCGCGAAGCGCGTGATGCCGGTCCACGGCGACGGCGCGTCCTTCAACAGCGTGGCGGGCGCCCGCGCAGGCATCGGGAGCTTCGCGCTCGCCCCGCTCGTGACGCCGGTGGTGTCGGCGCACGTGATGGGCGGCTGCCCGCTCGGTCCCGACCCCGCGCGGTCGGTCGTCGACCCGTCCGGCCGCCACCACGCGCTCGCGAACCTCCATGTGATGGACGGCTCGCTCTTCCCCACGTCGATCGGCGCCAATCCGCAGTTGTCGATCTACGCGTTCGCGGCGAAGCTCTCCGCGGGACTCGCTGCGTCGCTCACGGGGCGACCGCCGGCCGCGTGAGCCGCGGTCCATGCGCGAACCGGCGCCTCGCCCTCCCCTTCTTTAGGATGTTTGCTCTAGCGCCCTCCCGGTAGAGTGAAACATCGCCCCGGACCCCTCGGGGGCCGACTCACGCATTCCAAGGAGAATCCGATGCGCACGAACCCCTCCCCTCGCGGTCTTCCCGCCGGTGAAGCCCTGTTCGCCGCCTCGCGTCAGGTCTGGCTCGCCGGCCTCGGCGCGGCCGTCATGACGCGCGACTGGGCGCAGAACGAAGCCGGCGCGCTGTTCCGAACGCTGGTCAAGGAAGGCACCGCGGTCGAGTCGCGCACGTTCCGCCTCGTCGGCGAGCGCGTCGAGTCGTCGATCTCGATGGCCAACGACCTGTGGCGCCAGACGCGCCGCAGCGTCACGCAGACCGTGAAGCACGCAGCGGACACCGCGACGACGCTCGTGCGCGACAACCTGCCGAAACGCCTCCCCAAGGTCGACCTGCCGGCCGCGTTCCAGTCGAAGCCCGCAGGCACGCGCGCGGCCAAGGCCGTGCGGACGCGCGCGAAGCGCGCCGTCAAGGGCGCGAAGCGTACCGCGAAACGCGCGGCGAAGCGCTCCTAAGCCGCACCCTCCCGGGCGAAGCGACGGCCGCCGGCAAACCCGCCGGCCGTCGACCCGCATGTCCCCAGCGAGGCCGAGGCACCCAGGGCGCACCTCGCGCGGCGCGCGAGCGCGCCGCCGCGGCATCGGCCTCGCGCTCGCGGGCGGAGGCCCGCTCGGCGGCATCTACGAGATCGGAGCGCTGCTCGCGCTCGCCGATTCGCTCGACGGTCTCGATCTCAACGACCTCGACGTGTACGTCGGCGTGTCGTCCGGCGGCTTCGTCGCCGCCGCGCTCGCGAACGGGATTTCGCCGGCGCAGATGTACCGCCTGTTCATCGACGACGGCGCCGACGCGGCACTGAAGCCCGAGGTCTTCCTCAAGCCCGCCCTGGGCGAGTTCCGCCGTCGCGCGTCGGTGTTCCCCCGCCTCGCCTTCCGGGCGGCGATGCACTACCTTCGCGATCCGTTCCGCCGCGGCGTGATGCGCAGCTTCTCGACGCTCGCGAGCGCCGTGCCGACCGGCATGTTCGACAACGGCGCGATCGACGAATTCCTCGCGCGCGTGTTCTCGGCGAAGGGCCGCACCAACGACTTCCGCAAGCTCGGCCGCAAGCTCTACCTCGTCGCCACCAACCTCGACACCGGCCTGTCGGTGACGTTCGGGCAGCCCGGCCACGACCACGTTCCGATCTCGCGCGCGATCGAGGCGTCGAGCGCGTTGCCCGGCCTGTTCCCTCCGGTCGAGATCGACGGCGACCACTACGTCGACGGCGCCCTCAACAAGACGCTGCACGCCTCGGTCGCGCTCGACGAAGGCATCGGGCTGCTGCTGTGCGTGAATCCGCTCGTGCCGTTCGACGCTCCGGGCGCGTCGCGCCGGGGCCGGCTCACCGTGGACAAGCTCGACCACGGGGGCCTGCCCCTCGTGCTGTCGCAGACCTTCCGCGCGGTGATCCACTCTCGCATGAAGGTCGGCATGGAGAAGTACCGCCGCCAGTACCCGGACGCGGACGTCGTCCTGTTCGAGCCGGATCGCGAGGACGTCGACATGTTCTTCGCGAACATCTTCAGCTATTCGCAGCGCAAGCGCCTCTGCGCGACCGCCTACGCGACCACGCGCCACAACCTCCGCGCGCGCGCGCCTCAGCTCGCCGCCACGCTGGCGCGCCACGGAATCACGATCCGGGAGGACCGGCTCGCCGACGCCGCGCGCGACGTGCGCGCCGCGCTCGTCGACCCGCGGCCGATCCGGGCGGATCCCTCGGCGAAGCGTTCGGTTCGATCGACCGCGCGCGAACTCGCGCACACGCTCGATCACCTCGAGCGGTTCCTGGAGGGCCGGAAAGCGCCGCGCCGCGGCCGCGCGTCAGCCGCGGGTCGGGCTTCGGCCCGACGGATGTCGCGCGCCAAGGCGTCGGCCTGAAGGCCGACCCACAACTCAGCCGCTGTGGGTCGGGCTTCAGCCCGACGGGACGCTGCGCACCTCCTGTGGGTCGGGCTTCAGCCCGACAGGACGCTGCGGACCTCCTGTGGGTCGGGCTTCAGCCCGAC
>DAOMBL010000080.1:0-4344 GCA_035427325.1 Casimicrobiaceae bacterium | reverse complement strand
GGCTTCAGCCCGACAGGACGCTGCGGACCTCCTGTGGGTCGGGCTTCAGCCCGACGGATTTCGCGCCCGCTGCGCGGGCAAACCATCGGGCTGGAGCCCGACCTACACACTGCGCCCGCTGCGCGGGCAACCCGTCGGGCTGAAGCCCGACCTACACGTTTCGCGCCCGCTTCGCGGGCGCTACACTAGCCCCTTCCCCGGTTTTCGACATGGCGGAGAAGAAACGTCCGCGCCGCACGCGCGAGCGCATCCTCGAGACCGCGCTCGCGCTGTTCAATCTGCACGGCGAGCCGTCGGTCACGACGGCGCACATCGCCGACGAGATGAACATCAGTCCGGGCAACCTGTACTACCACTTCCGCAACAAGGACGAGATCATCGGCGACCTCTACGCCGCCTACGAGGCGGAGGTCGCGCCGCTGTTCGCCTCGCCGAACGGACGGTCGCCGGGTGTCGAGGACCTGTGGCTGATCCTGCACCTGTTCTTCGAGCGGATGTGGGCGTACCGCTTCCTGTTCCGCGACCTGGTCGAGATCGCGTCGCGCAACCGCCGTGTGGCCACGCGCTTCGCGGAGCTCTCGCGGCGCGCCGAGGCGACCGTGATAGAGTTGTGCAGGGGAATGGTGGCCTCGCATGCGATGCACGCGAGCGAGCGCGAGATCGCGACGCTCGCGCGCAACGTCGTCGTCGTCGCGACCTACGCGCTCGCCTACCAGAGGATCGGCGCGGGTGCCGCGGACGCGTCCCCCCGCCTCGAACACGCGGCCTACCAGGTCCTCGCTCTCGTCGCGCCGTTCCTCTCCGGCGAAGGGCGCGCCCTGATCGAACGGCTCGGCGAGCAGTACCTCTGAACGGGAGAAGCGCCATGGCGAGGAAATGGACGAAGTTCCCCTACCCCGACAAGTCGATCGATCGGGACGACGCGGCGGTGAAGAAGGCCTGGTCGCGCCTGCATCGCGGTGACGCCGAGCCCCCGCCGAAGGACGCCGCCGTGCTCGCGGCCTGGACCGCGTTCCACGCGGGGCGCTTCGCCGAGGCGGTCGAATCCGGGCTCGATGCGGGCGGCGCCGGCGTCAACGCGGCGGTGAAGGCGCAGGTCGTCTACGCGAGCTACCTCGAGAAGAGCGAGAAGGCGAAGGTCGCGCTGTACGAAGAGGCCGCGGGTTGGGCCGAAACGCGGCGGGCCGAGGCGCCGAAGGACGCGAACGCGCACTACCTCTACGCCTACGCGCTCGGGCGCTACGGCCAGGGCATCTCGGTCGCGAAGGCGCTCGCGCAGGGCTTCGGGGGCAAGATCAAGGACGCGCTGACGGCCGCGATCAAGCTCGAACCGAAGCACGCCGACGCCCACATCGCCTACGGCGCCTACCAGGCCGAGGTGATCGACAAGGTCGGCGGCATCGTGGCCGGCGTCACCTACGGCGCGAAGAAGGACGCGGCCGTCGAGCACTACGAGAAGGCGCTCAAGCTCAATCCGGATTCGGCCATCGCGCGCATCGAATACGCGAACGGCCTGCTGCTCCTCTACGGCAAGGGAAAGATCGCCGAGGCCGAGAAGCTCTACCAGGCGGCGGCGAAGATCGCGCCCGCCGATGCGATGGAGCGGCTCGACGTCGAGCACGCCAAGGCCGAGCTCGAGTAGCCGTTCAGCCGCGGTAGCGCACGACCATCTCGGGATAGTGGACCTGGCACGCGTAGTCGGCGTAGCCGGGGATGCGCGGGCCGCGCTCGCCGTATCGGTTGCCCGCGAACGACCGCTCGACGCGCGTGAACGGCAGCGTGCGCTCGGCGAGGGCCTTCGTGAGGTCGTCCAGCCCGCGCGATGCGACCGCGGCCATCGCGTCGAACTGGTCGGCGCAGATCACCTGCAGCGCCGGCTCCGGAAAGTCGTACATCGGGCACCAGAACGCGGTCCAGCCGGCGTCGATCGCGTTCACGTGGTCGACGATCTTGCGGGAGAGCAGGTACGCGTCGGACTCGACGTGGACGATCTTCGTGAAGCCGAGCGCGCGCGCGATCGGGAGCGAGTGCAGGAAGCTCCTCCACCAGCCGCGGTGGCCACGCATGCCGGTGCGACCCTCGCGCTGCGCGAACCGGTAGAGCCACGCCGACGGGCCTGGGTCGAGCGACGCGGGGATCGCATCGACCACGCGGATGTCCGGGTCCGGGGCGAGGTACGGCGACGCGTCGTCGATGATGAAGATCGCGTCGCGCTCGAGCGGCACGCCGAGGTGGGAGTCGAGCCAGCGGCGCGCGCGCGTGCGCCACTCGCCGTCGTTCTCGACGTACGAGGTGCAGAACAGCAACGTCCTTCGGTCGCCGGCCACCGGGGTCAGGCGCGGATCCCGACCGCGCGCGCGACCTTGCGCGGATCGAGATCGCCATCGATGCCCCAGGGGCACATGAGTGCGGCGAGCACGAGCGTTTCGAATTCGCGGCCGACGCGCTCGGTGATGCTGCCGGGGTCGGGACACAGGCCCTTGTCGGTGATGACCCCGAACTGCGCCTTGCCGTCGTAGGAAAGGATCGACACGCCCATCCCGATGTCGCCCGACTGCGGCACCCAGAACATCAGGCTGTCGATGCGCGCGCCGGCGAACCACAGGGGCTGCTGGGGCCCGGGAACGTTGGTCATCACGGCGGACGCGTTCCGCGCGAGGATCGACAGCAGCGTCTCCTGGAGGATCCTCGGCCCCGCGCCCATCGCGGCGAGGATGCCGAGCGCGAGCACCGGCTGATGGCTCCCCTTCAGCGCGGCCATGTTGTCGCGCACCGCGTAGAGCCGCTCCACCGGATTCTCGATGCCGATCGGCAGGTCGAGGAACACCAGCCCGAACTGGTTGCCGAGCCGATACGCCTTCTCGATGGGCCGGAGGTTCACCGGCACCAGCGCGCGCAGCGTCACGCCGTCGGTGTCGTCGCCCTTGTCGCGCAGGTAGCGGCCGAGCGCGCCGGCGACGCATGACAGCAGCACGTCGTTGACCGATCCCCCCAGCGCGCGCCCGATGGTCTTCACCTCGTCGAGCGGCAGCGCCTCGGCCCATGCGACGCGCTTGGCGACCGCGGGCTTGCCCTTGAAGCGCGTCGGCGAGTCCTGCTCCATCAGCGTGAGATTCGCGATCTCCGCGGTCAGCGCGCCGCCCTGGTTCGCGAGTTCGATCGCCTTCGACGGGTCGGTCCACAGTTCCACGCCCTTGTCGACGAGCGCGCCGCCGATCCTGCGCGCGGTCGCGAGGACGCCCGCGAACGGCTGCAGCAGTTGCGCGAACGGATCGTCGTCGGAGGCGGCGCGCCTGCGGGCGGGCGGCTCGAAGGGCATCGCGGGCGGTCCGCGCTCGGCGGCGTCGGTCATCGAAAGCATCACGCGCACCAGCGCGATGCCGTCCGCGTAGCTGTGGTGGATCCGCACGATCAGCGCGCTGCCGCCGTCGAGATTGTCGACGAGGTGGAACTGCCAGCGCGGATGGGCGGGATCGAGGGGGACGGTCGCAAGGCGCGACACGAGCGACTGCAACTCCCGCCGGCCGGCCGGCGCCGGCAGCGCCGTGTGCACGACGTGGCGGTCGAGGTCGAAGTCGCGCGCGGTCTCCCAGAACGCCATGCCGGCCGACTCGACCGGCCGCTGCCGGAATCGCCGGAACACGAGGAAGCGCTCGGCGACCAGCCGCTTCAGCCGCGCGATCGGCAGGCGCTCCCGGAACATCAGGACGCCCGTGATCATCATCAGGTTGTGCGGGCGGTCCATCCGCAGCCAGGCGGTGTCGACCGCGGAGACCTTCTCGCGTCGGGACGTCGCGGCCATCGTGCGTCGGAAGCGGGGGGCGTGGGTGGGTGGCACGACGGCGCCCGTTCGTTGCGGGCGCTTTCGCGTTCGCGCTAAAGTAGCACGAAACCCCGTGCGCCCCGGGGCTCGATCCGAAGGGGAGACTGCGATGGCCGCCGCGAAAAAGGACGATCTGAAGGGCAGGTTCGAGGCCGCGGCCGCGGCCGCGAAGAAGACGAAGAAGAAGCCGGACAATGCCACCCTGCTCAAGCTCTACTCGTACTACAAGCAGGCGACCGAGGGCGACGTCAAGGGCGAGCGCCCGGGCGGCTTCGACTTCGTCGGCGGGGCGAAGCACGACGCGTGGTCCAAGCTCAAGGGGATGAGCCGGGACGACGCGATGACGAACTACATCAAGCAGGTCGAGAAGCTCAACCGGGACTAGTGGGCTGTAACGGGGGAATCGGGAGTGAGCGAATGCGTTCCGACGCCGCTATTCGCGCCGAGGGGGAGGCGCCCTTGCGCTGCAATGGCCCCTCCCCTTGCAAGCAAGGGCAACAAAGCCATCGGCGCGAAGAGCA
>DAOMBL010000079.1:0-10363 GCA_035427325.1 Casimicrobiaceae bacterium | reverse complement strand
GCGTCTTCCCGTTCGGCCCGGTCGTGGTGCGGTCGACGAGACCGTCGGCGCCGCGGCTGCGGTCCACCGTCGTCACGCCGCCGTTGCGTCCGGTGATCGTGCTGTCCACCACGCCGTCGGCGCCCCGGTACCGGTCGACGCTCTGCGTCTTCCCGTTCGGCCCGGTCGTGGTGCGGTCGACGAGACCGTCGGCGCCGCGCGAGCGATGCACGTTCGTGGTGCCGTCGCGGACCTGATGCTGCTTCGTGCCCCTCGCCCAAGCGGCATCGGCCCAGGCCGCCTGGGCGGCGACGGCGAGCACCGCTGCAGTGGCGACCGCGATCCTGTGTTTCGACATGGTGTGCTCCCGATGGTCGCGGCGCACCGGGCGCCGCACGCGAACCACAACGCCATCAAAGCACGGCGGGACGACCCGAAACCGTGACGAGGAGTAACCGCGTGTTACCGGGCCCGCACCGGGGCCATGTCGCGATCGTGGAGCTTGCGCCCGCCGATCCACGTCTGCCGGATCGCGCGGTCGTCGCCCATCGTCATCTGGACGAACAGCGCCTCCTCGATCCCGCGCACGCGCTCCACGCGCTGCGCGATCGCCGGGGTCGACGCGAGGTCGAGCACCACCAGGTCCGCTTCCTGGCCCGTGGCGAGGTTGCCGATGCGCGAATCGAGACCGAGTGCGCGCGCCCCGCCCTGCGTCGCGAGCCAGAACGCGTGCGCCGGAGGCATCGACCACCCGGAGAGCTTCGCGACCTGGTACGCAGCACCCATCGTGCGCAGCGGCGAGAGCGACGTGCCTCCGCCCACGTCGCTCGCGAGCCCCACCTCGACCGGCCGCGCGCGCTTCTTCGCGCGATCCCAGCGGAAGAGACCGCTGCCGAGGAACAGGTTGGACGTCGGGCAGTGCGCGATCGCGCTGCCCGATTCGGCGAGCGCGCGCCACTCGCGCTCCGCGAGGTGGATGCCGTGCCCGTAGATTGCCCGGGGGCCGAGGAGGCCGTGGCGAGCATACACGTCGACGTAGTCGCGCGCCAGGGGGAAAAGCCTCTTCACCCAGGCGATCTCGCCGCGGTTCTCCGAGACGTGCGACTGCACCCAGCAATCCGGATGCTCGCGCCAGAGCGCGCCGGCGGACTCCAGCTGCGCGGGCGACGAAGTCACCGCGAAGCGCGGCGTGATCGCGTAGCCCAGCCGCCCGCGTCCGTGCCAGCGCTCGATGAGCGCCTTCGACGCGTCGTATCCGCGCTTCGCGCTGTCGGTCAGCCTGCGCGGCGCGTTGCGGTCCATCAGGACCTTGCCCCCGACGAGGCGAAGGCCGCGCGCGAGCGCTTCGCGCATCAGCGCATCGACCGACTGCGGGTGCACGGTGCAGAAGACCGCAGCGGTCGTGACGCCCTGCCGCAGGCTCTCGTCGAGGAAGGCGCGCGCGACGCGCGACGCGTAGCGACCGTCGGTGAACGCGGCTTCGGCGGGAAACGTGTGGTCGGCGAGCCAGTCGAGCAACTGCGCGGCGTGGCTCGCGACCATCGGCCACTGCGGATAGTGCACGTGCGCGTCGACGAAGCCCGGCGCCATCAGCGAACCGCGCGGCAGGCGCTCGACCGGCGTGCGCGGCGGCAACTCACGTAGCACCCGCGATGCGGGCCCGGCGTGCACGATGCGCCCGCCGGCCATCGCGACGACGGCGTCGGGTTCGTGGTGCAGTGCGCGGCGCGGCCCGACTTCGAACGGGTCGCCGCGCCACGAGATCATCGCGCCGCGCAGCGCGATCGTCGCGTGCGTGGGCATCTCGCGGGTGACGGGACTCCGGCGCATGGTGCCGCGAGCATACCGGAGCCGTGCGCGGCGATTCCGCGAAACCGTCGGTTACTGAAGCCCAGTCCGTCGGGCTGAAGCCCGATCCACAGGGCTGAAGCCCGACCCACCGCCCCCTGTGGGTCGGCCTTCAGGCCGACGGGGTGCGCTGCTTTGAAGCGAAAGGCGTCGGGCTGAAGCCCGACCCACAAGGACGCGAAGCCGCGGAGATTGCCGTGGGTCGGCCTTCAGGCCGACGGGGTGCGCTGCTTCGAAGCGAAAGTCGTCGGGCTGAAGCCCGACCCACAGGAGATGGCCAGCCGCTGCTCGGCGCGAGGCGCGTCAGTGTTGCTCGCTGGCGGGGGTGCGCCGGTGAGCCGGGAACACGAAGAAGTTGCGCACCATGCCGCCGATCGCGAGGATGATCAGGAACACCGTACCACCGGCCATCACCGCGAGGTACATCGGCATGCCGGCGTGGTTGCCGCGGACGACCATCGCGTCGGCGAAGAGTTTCCATCCGGCGGCGGCGCCGGACGGGATCGCGAGGAGGAACACCGCCACGTTGTACAGCAGGAGCGCGCGCACCGGCGCGCCCTTGGGATTCAACTGGAAGAAGTACCACACGGTCAGTCCGAGCAGGACGGCGAGCAGCAGGATCATGAAGGCCATGGCAGTCCAGGGCGGAAGCAATCATGCAATGGTCGCGCGACCTGCGCGCGGGAGCCTTGATCCGGATCAGAGCGGAGCGACCGATGCGGCGGCAGCGGGCACGGCGGGCGACGGAAGGGCGACGACCGTGGAGACATCGCAACTTTCGCCGGGCCCGGCGCCGGGTCCAGTGCCGGGGGCCCGCGAGGCAATACCCTCGCTCGTGCTGGGGGAAACCCCGAATCCGACACGCGCGCAGTGAAGGCGACCGACGCAGGATACCGTCGCGATGCAATTGTTCACTGCGGCGACGACGAAGGCGTCGAGCAGGCCGATCACCACCACGTCGTCGCGTGCGACCGTCCGATGCACGCGCTCCGCCTGCGGCACGGCGTGCAACACGCACCCCGGGCAGAGCATCTGGAGCGCGTGCAGCATCACGACCCGGCCGCGCAGCGCCTCGCGGGTGAACGTCGCGTCGGTGTTGAGCCATTCGCTCACCTGCCCCTCGGTTGCAGCACGCGGAGCATCCACGGAACTCGCGTTCCGCTGCGCGTGATGCCATTGCGCGTCATGCACGGGTGGCGACGCGTTCAGGAGCCTTTGCCGGCGGCGCCGATGACGCACGCACGCTGCAGCCCCGGATGAGCGCGAAGGCAGCTCCCTGCCACGGACGCGCTCCCTGATGCGATCACGGAACTCGAGAACCGGACATCGGCGTTCGCCGACACCGAACCACCGCCACGTCTCGGAGTCCGGATCGGTGCAACCCCACCGCCGACCCGCTCTCGATCACACGCGACGGCCCCATGCTCGCGGCGCGCGCCGCGACTGGCGGAGGGGAAGGAGGCCCGTTCGATCGGATCGACCGGGCCGCCTCGTCAGCCGGATCATGCCGCGTGCGCCTCGGCCTCCGCGCGCCGGACCGCGACACGTTCGACCGTCACCGGCACCGGGCGGCAGACCGTGTTGCACACCGGCGAATGCCGTTGCGCGAACGCGATGAGTTCCTCCAGCTCTTCGTCGCTGCAGTCGGCCTCGATGTCCATCGCGATGCGGATCGACTCGTAGCCGGCCGGAACGCCTTCGTCGAGCGCGAGGAGCCCCTGAAGATCGATGTTGCCCGCGAGCGCGGTGGACCTCCTGTGCAGCCTGATGCCGCGCGCGGCCGCGTGCAGCACGGTCGTCGTCGTGACGCAGCCTGCCAGCGCGTGGAGCAGGAACTCGACCGGGTTGGCGCCCTCGTTGTGACCGAGCAGCACCGGGGGCTCCCCGTTGGTGAACACGAAGGCGCGGTCGCGCGACGAGTCCTCGACGCCGGCGCCGTAGAAGTCCTTGATGGTCGAACGGTTCTCGCCCCCGTCGATCCACTGGTTTCGGGCGCGGAACTGGAACCGCGCCAGCGACGGATCGTTCCTGAGCGAGGCGACGGTCTGGCTCATCTGCCCGAGGTCGAGTCCGTTGCAGCGGTTCTGGCTTTGCGCGTTCATGATGTTCTCCTTGGGATGGGTCGATGTGTCGCCGTCTCGGTTCGCGGGATGCGCACCGCCGGCGCAGGAGAACGATACGGCTTGACAACGGGTCGGATAAGAGGCATTTTTCGCGAAAAGGTGGCATTCGTGCCACCTCCTGCCCGGGAGAACGCGATCGATGGCAGCCCCCTCCCCCGCCGGCGGCAGACCGGTCGACACGCTCATCGTCGCCGTTCCCGAGACCGCCGGCTCCTCGCTCTACGGCATGGTCGACGTGCTGCGTGCCGCAGGCAACGCCTGGGAAACGCTCAATCGGCGGGACGGTGGCGCCGCGCTCTTCGATGTGCGCGTCGTCTCGCCGAGACGAAGGTCCTTCGCGTGCGGCAACGGCATTCCCGTGACGCCCGACTGCACCGTCGCCGACCGGCCGAACGCCCGCATCGTGATCCTCCCCGAGCTCTGGCTCGGACCGGACGAGCACATCGGCGGTCGCTATCCCGATCTGATGGATTGGCTGCGCGAGGTCTATCGCAAGGGGGCGTTCCTGTATTCGGCGTGTTCGGGTGCGCTCATGCTGGCTGAGACCGGCTTGCTCGACGGGTGCCCGGCGACCTCGCACTGGGCCTACCAGGAGATCTTCCGGAGGAGCTACCCGAGAGTGCAGTTTCGTCCCGAGCCCAATCTCGTGATCGCCAATCCGACCGGCCGGATCGTCACCGCCGGAGGCGCCACGTCGTGGCACGACCTGGTGATCCACATCGTCTCCCGCCATGCCAACCCCGGCGAGGCGCTGCGCATCGCCAAGGTCTACCTGCTCAAGTGGCATGGCGAAGGCCAGTTGCCCTATGCGTCGCTGTCCCGGACCGGACCGCATGCCGACTCCGTCGTGCGCGAGTGCCAGCGGCAACTCGAGCGGCATTTCCGGAGTCCGGACGTCATCCAGCGTGTCGTCGGCCTGGCGCCGATCCCGGAACGCACGCTCAAGCGTCGCTTCAAGGCCGCCACCGGCACCACCTTCATCGAGTACGTGCAGAACCTGCGCATCGAGGAAGCCAAGCGCCTGCTCGAATCGAACGGCGCCGGCAGCGACGATATCGGACCCGCGGTCGGATACGAAGACCCGTCGTTCTTTCGCCGCCTGTTCCGACGCCTGACCGGTCTCACGCCCGCCGAGTACCGGCGCCTGTTTCGGCCCGTGCTCGACGCGGGAAACGCATCTCGGATGCCTTCGGACGCGAGGCAATCAACTCGCGCAGGGGCCGCAGGCACGAAGCACTAGCCATGTACGGCCCCGCGACGGCCAACTCGACCGCCACGCAGGTTGCAACCCGGGTCGCGAGAACTCCGGGCGGCGGACGCGGCGCAGGCGTCCGCTCGAACGCAAAGACGAATTGAGCGACGGCACGTCCGGCGCGCGGCGGCACGCCATGACGCATCGTGTTCGCATCCACCACGTCGCACGCGAGTACGCGATGCCAATCGTTCCCCGGTTCAGAGTGGCCGGGAGCGTCGAACCGGAAGCACGTCGAGCCTGCGCCTACCTGCCATCGAGGCGCCGAGCCCGGGTCCACCGGATAGGCACGCGTCAGCCCCCAGGCGCGCCCCGGGTCTTGCAGACCGCGCCTGGAGTTCCTATGCTCGCCCGGGCCGCGGATGCGGTTCGCGACGCCGCGTACACGCAACCACCCCGCGCCGCCATTTGTCCGAGAGGATGCGCCTGCCATGAGCGCCACTGCCGCCGCCCCCGCTCCTGCCGCCAACGCCAGCTGGACCCAGCGCGCCGGCCTGGTCGCCGCCTTCGCGGCGCTCGTGCTGATCCTGCTGCTGCCGCCCGCCGCGGGACTGCCGCACGCCGGCCAGGTGATGCTCGGCATCCTGGCCTTCGCGGTGATCGTCTGGATGACCGAGGCGCTGGACTACGCGGTCAGCGCCGTCGTCATCGGCGCGCTGATGATCTTCGGCCTCGCCTTCATGCCCGATGCCGCCAAACCCGGCGGACCGGCGATGGGCACCGGCGCGGCGCTGAACCTGGCGCTGTCCGGCCTCGCGAGCAGCCCGGTCGCGCTGGTGGCCGCCGCCTGCTTCATCGCCGCGGCGATGACCGCCACGGGTCTCGACCGCCGCATCGCGCTCCTGGTGCTCTCGCGCGTTGAGGCGCGCGCGCACCAGATCGTCATCGGCGCGATGGTGGTCGGGTTCCTGCTGTCCTTCATCGTGCCCAGCACCACGGCGCGCGTGGCCTGCCTGATGCCGATCATGATGGGCTTCATCCTCGCCTTCAAGGTGGACAAGCGCAGCCGCTTCGCGGCGCTCCTCGTGATCACCGCGGCGCAGACGGCGAGCGTGTGGAACGTCGGCATCAAGACCGCCGCGGCGCAGAACATGGTGGCGGTGGGCTTCGTCGAGAAGCAGTTCGGCAGCACCATCACCTGGACCGAGTGGTTCATCGCCGGCGCGCCGTTCTCGGCGCTCCTGACCGTGGCGCTGTACTTCATCATGACGCGCATGATGAAGCCGGAGATGGACGAGATCGCGGGCGGCCGCGCCGCGATCCGCCAGCAGCTCTCGGAGCTGGGGCCGATGACGGCGCGCGAATGGAAGCTGCTGGCGCTGGTGCTGGCGCTGCTGGGCTTCTGGTCGACCGAGAAGGTGCTGCACGACTTCGACACCACGTCGACCACGATCGCGGCGATCGCGCTGATGCTCATGCCGCGCATCGGCGTGATGGACTGGAAGGCCTCGCAGCGCGGCTTTCCCTGGGGCACGGTGGTGCTGTTCGCGGTGGGCATCAGCGTCGGCACGGCGCTGCTGCGCACGCAGGCGGCGGCCTGGCTCGCCAACCTGATCGTCCATCACCTCGGGCTGCAGAACGCCGGCGCCTTCGCGATCCTGATGCTGCTGTCGATCTTCCTCGTCGTCATCCACCTGGGCTTCGCCAGCGCGACCGCGCTCGCCTCGACGATGATCCCGATCGTCATCAGCGTGCTGGGCGCGGTGCAGACGCCGGGCATCAACGTGATCGGCATGACGATGCTGCTGCAGTTCGTGGTCAGCTTCGGCTTCATCCTGCCGGTGAACGCTCCGCAGAACATGATCGCCTACGGCACCGACACCTTCGAGGCGCGCGACTTCGTGCGCACCGGGCTCGTGATCACGCTGGCCGCGCTCGCGCTGCTGGTGCTGTTCGGGCTCACGTACTGGTCGTGGATGGGGTACATGACGAAGCCCGGCTGAGGCGCGCTGGCCAACACGCCTCGGCCCGGCCCGGCTCCGTCCTCGACCTGCGGGGGCGTGTCCGTCCCCCCGCGCGCGGCGCTACATCTCCAGCACCACCCGTCCGTCGATCCGGCCCGCGCGCATCGCGTCGAAGATCGTGTTGATGTTCTCGATCCGGTCGGTCGAGTAGTGCGAGGCGACCTTGCCCTCGCCGGCGAACTGCAGCGCCTCCAGGAGATCGAGCCGCGTGCCGACGATCGAGCCGCGCACCGTCTTCGCGTTCAGCACCACGTCGAAGATCGGCAACTCGAAGCTGCCCGGCGGAATGCCGACGAGCGACATCGTGCCGCGCTTGTGCAGCATGCCGACCGCCTGCGAGAACGCCGCGCGCGACACCGCGGTGACCAGGACGCCGTGCGCACCGCGGAGTTGGCGCTGCACCTCGCCCGCCACGTCCTGCGTCTTCGCGTTCAGCGTCACCTCGGCGCCCAGCTTCTTCGCCAGCGCCAGCTTGTCGTCGGCGACGTCCACCGCGATCACGTGGAAGCCCATCGCCTTCGCGTACTGCACCGCCATGTGGCCGAGGCCGCCGATGCCGGAGATCGCGACCCAGTCGCCCGGCTTGCAGTCCAGCACCTTGAGCCCCTTGTAGACGGTGACGCCGGCGCACAGCACCGGCGCGGCCGGCGCGAACTCGAGCCGGTCGGGCAGGCGTCCGACGAAGGCCGGATCGGCGAGCACGTACTCGGCGAAGCCGCCGTTGACGGTGTAGCCGGTCATCTGCTGGCCGTCGCACAGCGTCTCCCAGCCGCCCATGCAGTGCTCGCAGTGGCCGCACGCGGTGTGCAGCCAGGGCACGCCGACGCGGTCGCCCTCCTTCAGGAACGTGACGCCGGCGCCGACGCGCGCGACGTGGCCGACACCCTCGTGCCCGGGGATGAACGGCAGCGAAGGCTTGACCGGCCAATCGCCTTCGGCGGCGTGCAGGTCGGTGTGGCACACCCCCGAAGCCGCGACCTTCACCAGCACCTGGCCCCGCGGCACCTCGGGCACCGGCACTTCCTCGACCACCAGCGGCTTGCCGAATTCGTGCACGACCGCCGCCTTCATCCTCTCCGCCATGTCTCGCCTCCGCGTCAAGCGTCGCGACAGTCCGTCGCGCGACTACAGGTTAGTCCAGAATGAGGCGTGCGCGCATCCCCGCTTCCGGTGCGCCGAGCCGGGGGCATGCGGGCTTCACCTCTCGAGGCCGCGGACGATCCGTTTCCCCATGTTTGCGGTTCGACGCCAATGGAAAGGGGGCGCGGCGTCCGGCGATCGCGCCGTCACTGCCTGAAAGCCTCGATCGTGGCGCCGATGCGGACCGACTTCGGCATGCCGGCCTTGACCAGGTAGTCCATGCCCCACTGCGTGCGGTCGATCACCGCCTCGAAGTCGCCGCCGCAGGCCTCGGTCTTCGCGCGCTGGTTGGGATAGCAGCGGAACTGCGCCGCCTTCAGCGTGACCGGATGCGTCCGGCCGAGCAACGTGAGCTGTCCCTCGACCGCGACTAGGCGCTCGCCGTCGAACACCATGCGATCGGAGACGAAGCGCATCGTCGGGTGCTTCGCGACGTCGAACAGGTCGGCACTGCGCAGGTGCTCGTCGAACCCCTTCGAGCCGCTGTAGACGCCGGCGGTCTGCACCGTGATGTCGATGGCGCCGGTCCGGGCCTCCTTGTCGAAGCGGACGGTGCCCGACACGTCGCCGAAGCGCCCGCGGTTGATCGACGCGCCGTGGTGGTCGATGGCGAAGGTGGCGTAGGTGTGGTCGGCATCGATCTTGTAGTCCGCCGGCGCGGCCACGGCGGCCACCGGACCCAATCCGAACGCTGCGGCCAGCGCCAGGGCAGGAATGCGGGAAGGCATGGGACGAACCTCTCTGGTGAATGTCCGGTCACGAGCGGGCCCATCCGACCGGCCGGGGCGCAGCGGCTATCGCCCCAGGGTCGGATCGCTCGACCTGGGGTTGACCCCAGTTTGCCGCAGAGTTCCGTGCTTGCGTTGGGTCGCTTGCCGTTGCTTGCGGCAGATCAAGCCGGCGCGATCCCGTGCGAATGCGCGCGGCGCGTCGCGGGCACTCCCCGGCCTTGCACGGCACCGTCGACCGGACTCTGTCCAGACTGGATGCCATGCCGGGGAAGGCGCACGCCCGGCGGCGGCAGCAGCGGTGAACGAGCGTCAGGAGAGGCTATCCAGCCGGCTGCCCGGCCGTTTCGAACGCACGCACAGCGGCACGCGCCCTCTTCTTGCCCGAGGACGAGGCACCGACGGAACGGTGCCAACGACGATCAGAATCCGACGTTGGCGCCGCCCTTGAGTTTCAGCATCGCCCGCGCTTCGTCCGGCGTGGCCACCTCGTAGCCCAGCCCTTCGATCACCTGCCGCGCCGCGCGAACCTGTTGCGCATTGGACTTCGCGAGTTCGCCCGGGCCGATCCACAGCGAGTCCTCGAGACCGACGCGCACGTTGCCGCCGAGCGCCACCGACTGCGCGGCGATCGGCAGCTGGTTGCGGCCCGCCCCCAGCACGCTCCACAGGTACTGGTCGCCGAACAGCCGGTCCGCCGTGCGCCGCATGTGGGCGACGTCCTCGGGATGCGGGCCGATGCCGCCGAGGATGCCGAACACGGACTGGATGAAGAACGGCGGCTTGACGATGCCGCGGTCGGCGAAGTGGCGCAGCGTGTACAGGTGCCCGATGTCGTAGCACTCGATCTCGAAGCGCGTGCCGTTCGCGTTGCACGTCTCCAGGATGAACGCGATGTCCTTGAACGTGTTCTTGAAGATCCGGTCGACGGAGCCTTCGAGGTACGGGCGCTCCCAGTCGTGCTTGAACTCCTTGAAGCGCTCCAGCATCGGATACAGCCCGAAGTTCATCGAGCCCATGTTGAGCGAGGCGACCTCGGGCTTGAAGTGCGCGCACGGCTTCACGCGCTCGTCGACCAGCATCGTCGGCGCGCCGCCGGTCGTGATGTTGACGACCACGTTGCACGCCTTCTTGATCCGGGCGAGGAACGGCGCGAACGCTTCCGGTCGCTGGTCCGGGCGGCCGTCCTTCGGATCCCGCGCGTGCAGGTGCACGATCGCGGCCCCCGCCTCGTGGGCTCCGATCGCCGCGTCGGCGATCTCGTCGGCGGTGACCGGCAGGTGCGGCGACATCGACGGGGTGTGGATGGCGCCGGTCACGGCGCAGGTG
>DAOMBL010000078.1:0-10381 GCA_035427325.1 Casimicrobiaceae bacterium | reverse complement strand
CGGCACGTCAGGGAGTTGCGGGAGCCGCTCAGTGGTCGTCACCGCCAGCGCGCGCACCTTGCCGCGCGTGACCTGGCCGATCGCGGACGACGCGGTGGCGAACATGTAGGCGACCTCGCCCGTCACGACCGCGAGCACGGCGGGTGGCGCTCCCTTGTATGGAACGTGCGTGGCCGGCGCGCCGGTCTGCGCCTTCAGCATCTCGCCCGCCAGCTGGCCGGGGCTGCCGACGCCGCCCGACGCGAAGTTCGCGCCGCCGCGCGCCTTCAGCGTGTCGACGAGTCCCCTCACGCTGTCCGCCGGGAATCCGGGGTTCACGATCAGCACGTTCGACGGATACAGGTACAGGCCGACCGGCTCGAAGTCGGCCATCAGCCTGTACGCCTTGTTCGCGATGATGGATTCGTTCGCCGCGGCCGCGACGTTGATCATGCCGAGCGTCAGGCCATCGGGCTTCGCGTTGCGCACGAACTCCAGTGCGACCGCCCCGCCCGCGCCGGGCCGGTTGTCGATCACCACGGGGCCGCCCAGGTGTCGCTCGAGCTCGGGATTCGCGTGACGCAGCGCGATGTCGAACAACCCGCCCGGCGGCCCGCCGACGACGATCTTCGTCACCGGCTGGGCGTGCGCCGCAGGAGCCGCGGCCAGCGCGAGCAGCGCGAATGCCGCGACCAGAATCCTCCACGATCCCCGTCCGTTCATCGCATCCTCCGTCAGTGTGCCGCCAAACTCCGCCGGCCGTCCGCTCCGGCATTCTGTCCGCGAACGCGCGCCGTACGCGCACCCTCGCCTGGGTCTCCCCATCGGCCTACGGCCCGGCGTCCTCGCGCCGGCCGGGAATCTGCGCGCCGCCCGCGACGAACAGGTTCTCGCCGGTCACGAACGACGCGCCGGGCGCGCAGAACATCGCCACCGCGCAGGCCACTTCCTCCGGCTCGCCGGCGCGCCGCGCGTGGCTGCACGTCCGCGCGAACGCGTCCCAGTCGCCGCCGGGCTCCCGCCGCCACGCGTTGCGCTCGGTGCGGACGAGTCCCGGCGACACGCAGTTCAGCGTCACGCCCTGCGCGGCATGGCGAACGGCGAGGCCGCGGATCAGCGCGAGTTGCGCGGCCTTCATCGCCGAGTACACGGGCAGGGTCGCGAGCGGCGCCTCCTGCACGATGCTGCCGATCGCGACGACACGGCCGAAGCCGCGCCTGGCCATCGCGGGAACCGTCGCGTTGAGGAGTCGCACCGTCGCCCTGAAGTTCGCGTCGAGCTGCGCCTCGAGATCGTCGTCCCGCACGTCCTCGAGCTTCGCGTGGATCGAACGCGCGGCGCAGACGACGAGCACGTCGATCGGACCGAGATCGCGCTCTGCCGCGGCGACCAGGGCGGTCGCGACGTCTCGGCGCGCGACGTCCACGTCGTAGGCCCTCGCCTTGCCGCCCGCGGCGCCGAGTTCCGCGACGAGCGCCTCCGCCGCCTTCGCATCGTCGAGATGGTTCACCGCGACGGCGGCGCCCATCTGCGCGAGCACGCGCGCGATCGCCGCGCCGATGCCGCGCGAAGCGCCGGTGACGAGCGCCACGCGGCCCGCGAGCGAGTACATCGTAGCGAAGCGGGCCGTCATCGCCCGCACCCGGTTCCGCGAACGGCGCCCCTCATACCTCGTCCCAGGAGCGCACGGCGTCGTCGCGCACCTGCTCCTCGAGCGCGCGCTCCTGCGCTTCGATGCGCTCGAGCAGGACGAGCGTCTCGCGGGCGCGCGCCGCCGGGACGCACACCGCGCCGCTCTCGTCGGCCACGACGACGTCGCCCGGCGCCACCGCCACGCCCGCGACGACGATCGGCTCGTTGATCGATCCGAACGCGAAATCGTTGCGGCTGCGGCGCGGGCACACGCCCACCGCCCACACCGGATAGCCGACCGCGCGAATCTCCTCGAGGTCGCGGCAGGTGCCCCACAGGATCGTGCCGCGCACGCCGCGGCGCTGAGCGAGCCGGGACGCGAGGCCGCCCCACGCGGAGCCGTTCGTCGCGCCGTCGCGGTCCATCACGACCACGTCGCCCGCCCGCATCGTCTTCAGCACGATCTCGAGCGGCTTGCCGACACCGCCGCCGAAACGGTAGGCCCCCGGATCCTTCGCCTTGCGCACGAACCGGACCGGCAGCGCGCGACCGCACACGCGCCCGATGCCCTCACGCATCGCGCCGATGCCGCTGAACGCGCCGGCGATGCCCAGTTCGTCGAGCGCGTCGGAGATCGACGACGTCGGATACCGTGCGAACGACGAAGCGACGCGGACGGATTCCATGTTCGGCCCTCACTTCCGTGTCGCGACCACCGTCGGCCGCGCGCTCACCAGGCCACCCGCCAGGGCGCGAGGCGCTTGGCCGTCACGTGCAGCCCGAGTCCCGGCTCGTTTCCGAGCACGAGCGCGCCGCCGAAGACCGGTGCGTCGAGCAGCGTGTCGCGCGCCGGGTTCGCGCCGACGCCGTATTCGAGCATGCCGTCGGCGGCTCCGCTCGCCGCGAGCAGATGCGCGGAAGCGAGGACCCCGGGCGCTCCGGTGAACATGTGCGGGCACAGGCGCCGCCCGGCCGCGACGATGCGGCGGGCGAGCGGCAACCCGCCCGAGAAGCCGCCCCACTTCGTGATGTCCGGCTGCAGGACGCGAAGCGCGCCGGTCGCGATCGCGTCGTCGAACGCCGCGTCGGAGAGCAGGTTCTCGCCGCCCGCGAGCGGCATCGGGGCCGCCTCGGCGAGCCGGCGCCAGGTCTCCGGGGCAGCGTCCGCGGGGATCGGCTCCTCGAGCCACGCCAGGCGCTCGTCGCGAAGCTCGCCGACCGTCGCGATCGCCGCCTCCGCGTCCCACGACGCGTTGACGTCGAGCATGAGTTCGCAGGCCTCCCCCGCGTACGCGCGCACCGGACGCACGACCGCGCGGTGGTCGGCGACCGAGCCGGACGATCTCAGCTTCAGCGCGCGGAAGCCCTGCGCGAGCGCGCGCTCGATCGTCGGCCACAGGTCGTCGGCGCGGCCGAGGCTCGCGTAGGCGCGCACTTCGCCACGGGTGCCGCCGAGCAACCGCCACAGCGGCAGCCCGGCGCGCTTCGCTGCGATGTCGTGCAGCGCGATGTCGATGCCCGCGATCGCCGCGGCGATCGGCCCGGGCTCGCCCGACTGCAGCCGGAGGAGCCGGCTCGACGCGTTCATCGCCGCGTAGGCGGCCGCCGGCGAATCGAAGCTCCGCCCGACGAGCATCGGCGCGAGCACTTCGGAGACCAGGAGCGCGCGGTGGCGCAAGCCGAACCGCGGGAAGTTGCACCAGACCTCGCCCCAGCCCTCGACGCCGTCGTCGTCGACGGCGCGCACGAGAAGCGTCACCGCGCTCGCGAACGCCATGATCGGATTGGCCACCGTCCGCCCGAGCGGCACCTCGAGCGCGATCGGCTCGACCGAGCGGATCGCGATCGACGGGGCGAGCGCCTCGGGTGCGGGAGATTCGAGCTTCACGGACGGGCGATCGTGCCGGGCGAAGGCGACCGGCCCCCGCGGGGGCGGTGTGCCCATCCTTCGATCCGCGCCGGGCCCGGTCACGATCGTGGGATTGTGCGGTGGCCGCCCTTATCGTTCAATGATGATGTTCTGAATGACTCATACGATATCGATATGACTGAGGCTTCCGCCGGCCCGACCGCAGCCACGGCGAACCGCGTCTATCGCCTGCGCCTGCGCCACCTGCGGCTGCTCGAGTTCGTCCACGCCACCGGCTCGCTGGGCGCCGCGGCCCGCGAACTCCGCGTGAGCCAGCCCGCCGCCACGCTGCTCCTGCGCGAACTCGAATCGGCGTTCGCCGCGCGGCTCGTCGACCGGGGCCCGCGCGGCGCCCGGCTGACCGCTGCCGGCCTCCACGCGCTCGAACGCCTCGCGATCGCGCTCGCATCCGTCGCACGCGCGATCGACGCGGCACGGAACGTGGCCGAGGAGCCGCTGCTGCGCGTGGGCTCGATCCAGGTCGCGGGCGTGAACCTGCTGCCCGCCCTGCTCGCACGGCTGGAGCGGAGCGGGCCACCCGGCCGGATCGAGTTCCGCGAAGGCCGCACCCGCGATCTCCTCGTGTCGCTCGGATCGGGGGAACTCGATGCGGTGATCGGCTGGATGGACGAGTCGCTCGCCGACGCGCTGCCCGCCGTCCCGCTCAACGTCGAGACGATCGGAACCGGCCGCATGCAGGTCGTCGCCTCGGCCTGCCATCCGCTCGCACGACGACGCTCGGTCGGCGTCGCCGAACTCGCGCGCTGGCGCTGGATCCTCCCGCCCCGCGAGTCGCGCACGCACGCCGCGTTCCTGCGACTGTTCCTGAGCAACGGCCTGCCCGCACCGGGGGCGGCGGTCGAGTGTCCGGCGCTGCACAGCGCGCTCCACCTCGTGGCGGCGACGCGCCACCTCGCGATCGCGCCCGACGCCGCGGTCGCGCACTACGCGAAGCGCGGCATGGTCGCGGCGCTCAGGGGCCCGGCACTCGACCTCGGCACGCACCGACTGTCGGTCATGACGCGCCAGGACAGCGATGGGCTGTCAGCGGTGGTGCGGCTGCGAGAGGCGCTGCTCGACGCCCGGAGCTGACCAGGCTGCGGCGATCTGCCTCCGCGGGACGTCAGCCGCCCCGTACCCTGCGGACGCATGGGACTGCGGCTGCCGAATCGGGCCGGCGTCCCCGACGCGAGGGATGCGCGAACCCGTCCAGAGCCCCGGGGACTTGACATGCCATTCGCGCAAGTGGTCTGCTACGGCAATCCACCCAGAACTCGTCACAATACCACTGTGTCGCGGCTCGACCAGAATCGATGGGCAGGACTCCTCGACGTCACGATCGACGCGAACAGCCCGGTTCCGATCTCGCGGCAGATCTTCCTGCACCTGCGCCGGGCCATCGTCGATCAGGCATTGCCGGCGGGCAGCGCCGTCCCGTCGTCGCGCGAACTCGCTCGCCGCATCGGCGTGTCGCGAACGTCGATCGTCTCCGCGTACGACGAACTCTACGCGGAAGGGTACATCGAGGGCAGGCGAGGATCGGGCACCTTCGTCTCCAACGACCTGCCGCCTCCGCTGGATGCCGGTTCAGGAATGTCGTCGCCGGGTTCGCCGTCGACCCGAAGGCTGTCGGCGGCCGGCATACGGTATCGGGATCTCTCGTCCGGCGCGCTCACGCCGCCGAGCATGCCCTTCGCCCTCGGCCGCTGCTCCGTCGACGCGCGCACGGCCGATGCGTGGCGCCGGATCAGCCTGCGACACCAGCGAACGATACCCGGCGACGCACTGGGCTACTCCGATCCCTTCGGGCGTCCATCGTTCCGGCAGGTGGTCTCCGAGTACCTCAAGGTGTTTCGCGCCGTCCAGTGCCAGGCCGACCAGGTCATGATCACGTCGGGCGCGCAGCAGGCGCTCGACCTGTCGATCAAGGTGCTGCTCGATCCGGGCGACGCCGTCTGGGTCGAGGATCCCTGCTATCCGGCGACCCTGCGCGCCGTGGTCGCGGCCAACCTCCGCCCGGTGCCGGTACCGGTGGATGCCGAAGGCTTGTGCGTCGCCGCCGGACTCGAGCGGGAGCCCGCGCCGCGCGCCATCTTCCTCACGCCTTCGCACCAGTATCCGACCGGCGCGGTGATGTCGATGAATCGCCGGATCGAACTGCTCGCGGCGGCGAGCCGCGCCGACGCATGGATCGTCGAGGACGACTACGACAGCGAGTTCCGCTACACCGGCCGGCCGCTGTCGTCGCTCCACGGGCTCGACAAGAACGCGCGCGTGATCTACATCGGCACCTTGAGCAAGGTGTTGTTCCCGGCCGTTCGAACCGGCTTCGCCGTCATACCATCCGACCTCATTCCCGCGTTTCGCGGCGCCCGCTACCTGATGGACCGGGGACCCCCGATCTTCTACCAGCAGACGATCGAGGACTTCATGCGCGAGGGCTTCTTCACGAGCCATGTGCGGCGCATGCGCCAGCGCTACCGGGAAACGCGCGACCAGCTCGTGAACCACCTGCGGCAGAGCCTCGCCCCCCATGCGACGGTGGAGCCGCCCGACGGCGGAATGCACCTGATTGCGGGGCTTCCAACGTCGATCGACGATCGTGCCGTTGCCGAGGAAGCCTTGGAACGCGGTGTCGTGGTGCGCCCGCTTTCGCCGCTGTTCATCGAGTCGCCGCCGCGGTCGGGACTCGACCTCGGCTTCACCGGCTTCGAGATGGACGAGTTGCGCGAAGCCACGGTACGCCTCGGCGACGCCCTGCGCACCGTGGCGGAGCGTCGCCCGAGCGCGCAGGTGTCGACGCGGCGTTAGCCGGAAGCGGCGTCACCTCGCCGTCCCCGGGACGGGACCGCGTGCCCCGCGGGCCCTGGCGACGCGTTTGCGCGGTCGCCCGGTCTCGTCGTCCAGCAGGCCGGCCGCATCCATGAGGACCCGCAGGCGCTCGCGATCGTCCGGGCCGGGCAGCTGCAACGGCAGGCGCGGCGGACCCATCGACCTGCCCTGCAGTTCGAGCGCCGCGTGCGCACAGCGGATTCCGCCCTTCGCGATGGTGAAGGCTGTCAGCGGATGGATCGAGTCGACCAGCCGCCGGGCCTCATCGACGCGCCCGGCGGCGAAATGTTCGTAGATCTGCACGCACAGCGCCGGCATGTAGTTTGCGCCGCCCGAGAACCAGCCGGAGCCGCCGACCAGCAACGCGTCGAGGGCCTGCGGATCGCGGCCGGTGAGCACGGCAACCCTTCCGCCCGTGAGCCGGTTCAGGTCGGCGATGCGCGACACGTCGGGCGCGCTCTCCTTCACGGCAACCACTGCCGGAATCTCGCAGAGCCGCGCGAGCAATGCGGGCGGCATGTCCACGCCGGTCGTGCGAGGATTGTTGTACAGGACCAGCGGCAATGCCGCCGCCTCCGCGATCGCGCGGTAGTGATCGAGCAACTCCGACTCGGTCAACGGCCAGTAGGTCGTAGGCACGACCAGCACGGCATCGGCGCCGGCGCGTCGCGCGTGCACGGAGAGGCGGATTGCCCCGGCGGTCGTCATCGCCCCGGTACCCACGATCACCGGAACGCGGCCGTCGACGAAGCGCACCGCCGCTTCGGCGATGCGCTTGCGCTCGCCTTCGTCGAACGAGCCGATTCCGCCGGTACTGCCGAACACCGTGACGCTCCGGACCCCGGCGTCGATCGCACGATCCAGATGCGGTCCGAGGAGATCGGGCGCGATCGCTCCGGATCCGTCGACCGGCGTGACGGTGAACAGGTGCACGCCGCGAAAGTCGAGTCCCGCCATCGTCACTCCTGCATGAGACATCGCACGTCGCTCGCCGGCGCCAGGACGCGCCTGCCGCAGCCCGCGCCCCGGCGATCCCGGGGCATCGTCATCGCGCTATTCGACCTTCACCCCCGCGGCGCGGATGATCGTACCCCACTTGGCGAAATCGGCGCGGACCTTGGCGTCGAACTGATCGGAGGTCGAGCCCGCCGGGGTCGCGCCCAGTTCCGCCAGGCGCCGGACGAACTCCGGCGAGTCGGCGATGCGAAGGCAGGCGCCCGCGATCTTGTCGACGATCTCGCGCGGCGTCCCCGCCGGAGCCATCAGGCCGAACCACGACACGATCTCGTAGCCCGGCACCCCCGCCTCGTCCATCGTCGGCAGGTCCGGGAACGCAGGGACGCGCGATCTCGACGAGACGGCCAATGCGCGCAGCTTGCCCGCATGGATGTGCGGGCCGAGGGCGGAGGTGTTGTCGATCATCATCTGCGACCGTCCGGCGATCAGGTCGACGATCGCGGGAGCGCTCCCGCGATAGTTCACCGCGACGATGTTCAATCCGGTCATGTGCTTGAACAGTTCCATGGCCATGTGCTGCGACGTTCCGCTGCCGGTGTTCGCGTAGTTCAGCTCGCCGGGCCGCTCCTTCGCATAGGCGATCAGTTCCTGGACGCTCTTCACCGGCACGCCCGGGTGCACCACCAGCACGTTGGGCACGCTCGCGAGCTGGCAGACCGGAGCGAAATCCTTGACCGGATCGTAGGGCAGGTTGCGATACATCGACGGCGAGATGCCTTGCCCGCCCAGCGTGGCGACCAGCAGCGTGTAGCCGTCGGGCTTCGCCTTCGCGACCAGGTCGGTCGCGATGGTGGATCCGGCGCCCGGGCGATTGTCGACCACGAAGTTGCCGTTCAGGCCCTCGGCGAGGTTGCTCGCAAACAGGCGGGCCATGATGTCGGTGGGCCCGCCCGGCGGGAATCCGACGACGAGCCGAACCGGTGCGGTGGGATACGCCGCGGACGTCTGCGCCTCGGCCGGCTGCGCAGCGATGCACATGCCGAGCAACGCGAGGCAACTCATCGTGGTTCGCATCGTCATCCTCCGGCGCCGATGGACCACGACACGCTACCGGCCACGCGCCGGCGCGTTCAAGACCCACTCCCGGCCGACGACGCCGACCACTTGAGGCAGGCGTCCATCCGGCCTCCCGCCGTCCCGACAAGCGGCAGCGCCCCGGCGCTCGATCCGGATCGCCCGGAGTCGACCCGCCTTCGCGGACATGCCCCAAGGGCTGCCGGCGACGGCGCCGGCCGGCGCTACTCCCGAAGCAGGTCGAGCATCTCCCCGACTCGGGTGAACTTCTCGCGAGGCTTCGTCTTCTGCGCGCCGAGTACCTGCTCCGCGCGATCGATCCGATCCCAGTCGGCGTAGTCGGTCGCGCGAATTCCGCGCGCGTGGAGCAAGGCGCGAATCGCATGAGCGCCCGGCTTCGGGGCACCGGCCAGCGACGGAAGATCCGAGAGCAGGCTGTCGGCGGTCTCCGTTCCGTCGGCGCGGTTGGTCCCGATGATCCCGGTCGCGCCGCGCTTGATCCAACCGGCGACGTAGAGCCCGGCCACGACGGAACCGCCCGCGATCACCCGTCCGCGATCGTTGGGAACGGTGGCGCTCCCCTCGTCGAACGGCGCGCCCGGCATCCCGCGCCCGCGCGAGCCGACGCTCGTGAAGGCGAGACCGCACGGGATCTCCACGATATCGCCGGTCGGGACGGCCCGCTGGCGGAACGCCTCGCCGACGAGGCGGTTCCGCTCGAGGCGCACCGCGGCGAGGCGCGCGCCGCCGACGAAGGCCGTGGGGCTCCGGCAGAAGGAGAGGACGAGCTGCCGCGCCCCTGCGTCGCCGGGCCGCGCCGCGAACTCGGCCAGGATGCGGACATTGCGCGCCGCCACCGAGCCGTCCGGGTGCGCCAGCTCGCGCTCGCTCTCGCGATCGAGGACGAGGTCGCCGGGATCGACGCTGGTCGCACACCCGCGAATCTCGCCCAGCTCCCGGAGTTCGTTGTTCGTGAACTTCGCCTGGGCGGGTCCCCGCCTGCCGACGAGGTGCACGACCCGCACGCGACTCGTGCACAGGCACTCGAGCGCATGCGCGGCGACGTCCGTTTTCGCCAGCTCGTCGACCGGGGTGAGCAGCATGCGGCAGACGTCGGCCGCGACGTTGCCGTGGCCGATCACCACCGCATGCCGATCGGAGAAATCGAATTCGAGGTCACGATGGTCGGGGTGCCCGTTGTACCAACCGACGAAGTCGGAGGCCGTGTGCACGCCGCGAAGCGCCTCGCCCTCGATCCCGAGCTTCGCCGGATCCGGTGCGCCGGTCGCGATCACCGTCGCGCTGTAGTGCTCGCGCAGCAGCGCGAGGGGCAGCGCGTCGCCGACCTCGACATTGCCGAAGAAGGACACGCGCGGGTCGCGCGCGATGCGATCGAACACCGCCGTCACGCTCTTGATCTTCGGATGGTCGGGCGCGACGCCTCCGCGCACGAGCCCGAAGGGCGTGGGCAGTCGATCGAACAGGTCGATCTCGAGATCCTCCCGACGCTTGAGCAGGCGCTCCGCGACGAAGAAGCCGGCGGGCCCGCTGCCGACGATGGCGACTCTTGCCGGGTGCCGCGCGCCCGGGCGGAGATCGCTATCCGCGGCCATGGCCAGCCCGGTCGGATGCGCTCGCCCCGCCGCTGGGTTCGTCCCATGCCCGAGCCGAACCGCGGGCCGCGAAGGCGTACAAGCGATCAGTACCCGAGGGCCGCACGCTTCTCCTTCGCCGTTGGCAGCGGTTCCTGCTCCTCGTCGACGACCGGCAGCGACTTCGCGCGGTCGGCGTTCGTCGCGATCCACGCCTGCTTGTCCTCGGGCAGATCGATCGTGTCGTAGATCGCCTTCACGGGACACACCGGGATGCACGAACCGCAGTCGATGCAGACTTCGGGATCGATGTAGAGCATCGTCTCGTCGCCGTGAAAGCACGCGACGGGACACACGGTGACGCATTGCGTGAAACGGCAGAGCTGGCAGTTGTCGGTAACCACGA
>DAOMBL010000077.1:6013-10397 GCA_035427325.1 Casimicrobiaceae bacterium | reverse complement strand
CGTGCGCACGATGCTGTGCCAGAAGGAGATGGCGGCGTTCTCCGAGGGTGCGCGCGGCGACGTGCTCGTCGCCTGCACGCAGGAAGCGCGGCTCTTCGAGGAACTCGCCGACGAGGGCGCGCGCGCGCAGACGATCCGGTTCGTCAACCTGCGCGAGGCCGGCGGATGGTCGCCGGAGGCGCGTGGCGCGACGCCCAAGCTCGCAGCGCTGATCGCGGCGGCGGCGCTGCCGGAACCGGCGCCGGTGCCGCGCGTCGCCTACGAATCGAAGGGCCAGCTCCTGATCGTCGGCCCGCTCGACGCGGCGCTCGGCTGGGCGAAGGTGCTCGCTCCGCAGCTCGCGGTCTCGGTGCTCGCGACCGGCCGCTCCGCCGGCGCCTCGCTCCCCTCCGAGCGCGCGTTCCCGGTCGTCTCGGGGACGCTCACCGGACTCCAGGGCTGGCTCGGCGCGTTCGAGGCGGCCTGGACGCAGGACAACCCGATCGACCTCGACCTGTGCACGCGCTGCCACGCCTGCGTGCGCGCGTGCCCCGAAGGCGCGATCGACGAGAGCTACCAGGTGGACCTCGATCGCTGCAGGGCGCACCGGGCCTGCGTGGCGGCCTGCGGCGAGGTCGGGGCGATCGATTTCGCGCGCCGGGACCGCGGGCGCACGGGGACCTTCGACCTCGTCCTCGATCTCGGTCGCGTGCCGTGGTTCCGGATGCACCAGCCGCCACAGGGCTACTTCGCGCCGGGTGCCGACGTCGTCGCGCAGGCGATGGCGGTGGCGGAACTCGCGACGATGACCGGCGCGTTCGAGAAGCCGAGGTATTTCTCCTACAAGGCGTCGATCTGCGCGCACGCGCGCTCGCGCAAGGAGGGGTGCAACGCCTGCGTCGACGTGTGCTCGACCGCGGCGATCGCGCCCGACGGCGACGGCGTGCGGGTCGAGCCCCACCTGTGCATGGGCTGCGGCGCGTGCGCCACCGTGTGTCCGTCCGGCGCGATGAGCTACGCCTATCCGGCGATGGCCGACCAGGGCGAGCGCGTTCGGACGCTGCTCTCGACCTACGCCCGCGCGGGCGGCCGCGACGCGACGATCCTCGTGCACGCGTCCGGCTCGCGCGAGGCGCTCGCGCGCATCGCGCGACGCGGACGGGGCCTGCCGGCCCGCGTGATTCCGCTCGAGGTCCATCACGTGGCCTCGACCGGGCTCGACCTCTGGCTCGCCGCGCTGGCCTGGGGCGCGGCCGGGGTGTCCGTGCTGACGGTCGGCGACGAGGCGCCGCAGTACCGCGAGGCGCTGGCCTTCCAGATGAAGCTCGGCGATGCGGTGGCCAACGCGCTCGGCTACCAGGGCGAACACTTCCGCATCGTCGACGCGGAGGATCCTATGGCGGCCGAGGCCGCGCTGTGGTCGGCATCTTCCGCACTCGGCGTGCGCGCCGCCGCGACCTTCGCGGCGACGACCGAGAAACGCACGACGCTCTTCCTCGCGCTCGACCACCTGGCGCAGCACGCCCCCGTGCCGCGCAAGGTCATTCCACTCTTCGCGGGCTCTCCCTGGGGGCGGATCGACGTCGACGCGGGCCGGTGCACCATGTGCCTCGCGTGCGTCGGCGCCTGTCCGGAGGGGGCGCTGCTCGACCATCCCGAGGCGCTGCGCCTGCGCTTCATCGAGTCGAAGTGCGTGCAGTGCGGCATCTGCGAGAAGACCTGTCCGGAGCACGCGATCGCGCTCGTGCCGCAGCTCGACCTGACGGCCGAGGCGCGCGCCCCGCGCGTGCTGAACGAGGCCGAGATGGTCGGGTGCACCTCGTGCGGCAAGCCGGTCGGGACCCGACGGATGATCGACGGCATGATGGCGCGCCTCGCCGGCCACTCGATGTTCGCGGCACCCGGCGCGCTCGACCGCCTGAGGATGTGCGCCGACTGCCGCGTCAAGGCGATGGTCACCGAGGAGCCGTGCGGCATCGATCTCCTGAAGGGTGGCCGCATCTGACCGCTTCTTCCGCTGCCACGAGGGTCCCCGCCATGTCCCGATCGACCGGCCCGTTTCGATCCGCCCGTGTCCGGGGGGCGGCGTGAGCGCCCTCCGCGACGGTGTTGCGATGCTTCCTCCGGTGAGCGCGGAGGACCGCGTCCGCGCCGACCTCTACGCGATGGTCGCGCGGCTGTTCGCCTCGGCCCCGGACGCGGCATTCCTGCGGTTGCTGGGCTCCGCACCCGAGCTGCCCGAGGAGCCCGGTGCCGCGCTCCCCGCGTCCTACAACACGCTCGTTCGCGCGAGCCGCGCGATGGACGCCGATGCCGCGACGCAGGAGTACACCGATCTCTTCGTGGGGGTGGGCAAGAGCGAGGTGAACCTGCACGGATCGCACTGGATCTCGGGCTTCATGATGGACAAGCCGCTCGCGGAACTGCGCGACGCGCTCGCCGAGATGGGCATCGAGCGGCGCGAGGGTGCCGAACTGCTCGAGGATCACCTCGCCGCGGTCGCGGAGGTGATGCGCCTGCTGATCGTCGGCGGCGAGGGGCGCCCGCCCGCGCCGATCGAGGTTCAGCGACGGTTCTTCGAGACCCGGATTGCTCCTTGGGCATTTCGATGTTGCAGTGCAATATCCGTTTCTCCGCTTGCAAACTACTACCGCTGCGCGTCACAATTCGTGCAGGCATTCCTGGCGATCGAACGTGACGCCCTCGCCATGGACTGACACAAGAAGAAGTCACGCTGCACCCTGTCCGGAGGCCGCCATGCGCGTTTCGTCGCAGATCCCCCCTCAAGCGTCCCAGTCGTCGGCATCGACCGACCTCAGGCGTCGTCGCTTCCTGCTCGCGATGTCCGCGGGCGGCGCCGGCGCGGTGGCGGCGACCTCGCCCGTCCGCGCCACGACCGCGGCCGCGGAGTCCGCGACGCCGTCCGCCGATGCGCCGGGCTACCGCGAAACGGCGCACGTGAAGCGCTACTACGCTTCGACGCGCATCTGAACGGAGGCCCGCCATGATGCTCACGCGCACGTCCGACGCCGCGCCCGCCGCCGCACCTCGGCTGAAGCGGACCTCCGGCGCCTTCGCTCCCACGATCGACCGGCGCACGTTCCTCAAGCGCTCGGGGATGGTCGCGGGGGCGGGCGCCTTCGCCTCCCAGCTCCCCTACGGCGCGATCCAGCCGGCCGGGGCCCAGAAGGCCGGCGGCGACGGCAAGACCGAGGTCCGCCGCACCGTCTGCACCCACTGTTCGGTGGGATGCGCGATCGACGCGCACGTCCAGAACGGCGTGTGGGTGCGCCAGGAGCCGGTGTTCGATTCTCCGCTGAACCTCGGCGCGCACTGCGCCAAGGGCGCGTCGATCCGCGAGCACGGCCACGGCGAGTACCGGCTCAAGAGCCCGATGAAGCTCGTCGACGGCAAGTGGCAGAAGATCTCCTGGGACCAGGCGATCAACGAGGTCGGCGACAAGCTCCTCGCGATCCGCAAGGACTCGGGGCCGGACGCGACCTTCTGGGTCGGCAGCTCGAAGCACAACAACGAGCAGTCCTACCTGCTGCGCAAGTTCGTGTCGTACTTCGGCACGAACAACATGGACCACCAGGCGCGCATCTGCCACTCGACGACCGTCTCGGGCGTGGCGAACACCTGGGGCTACGGCGCGATGACCAATTCGTACAACGACATGCAGAACAGCAAGTGCGCTCTGTATATCGGGTCGAACGCGGCCGAGGCGCACCCGGTGTCGATGATGCACATGCTGCACGCGAAGGAGAACGGCGCGAAGATGATCGTCGCCGATCCGCGCTTCACGCGCACCGCGGCGAAGGCCGACCTGCACTGCCGGATCCGGTCGGGGACCGACATCCCGTTCCTGTTCGGCATCCTCTACCACATCTTCAAGAACGGCTGGGAGGACAAGCAGTACATCCACGACCGCGTCTACGGCATGGACAAGGTCCGCGAGGACGTGCTCGCCAAGTGGACGCCCGACAAGGTCGAGGAGGCCTGCGGCGTCCCCGAGGCGCAGGTCTACAAGGCGGCCGAGATGATGGCGAAGAACCGGCCGTCCACGCTGGTGTGGTGCATGGGCCAGACCCAGCACTCGATCGGCAACGCGATGGTGCGCGCCTCGTGCATCGTGCAGCTCGCGCTCGGCAACATCGGCGTCTCCGGCGGTGGCGCGAACATCTTCCGCGGCCACGACAACGTGCAGGGCGCCACCGACATCGGCCCCAACCCGGACTCGCTGCCGGGCTACTACGGCATCGCGGCGGGCGCGTGGAAGCACTACGCCGCGGTGTGGGGCGTCGACTACGAGTGGATCAAGGGCCGCTTCGCCTCGCAGGCGATGATGGAGAAGTCGGGCATGACGGTGTCGCGCTGGATCGACGGCGTGCTCGAGAAGAACGAG
>DAOMBL010000077.1:0-5913 GCA_035427325.1 Casimicrobiaceae bacterium | reverse complement strand
GAAGTCGGGCATGACGGTGTCGCGCTGGATCGACGGCGTGCTCGAGAAGAACGAGATGATCGACCAGGATTCGAACCTGCGCGCGATCGTCTACTGGGGCCACGCGCCGAACAGCCAGACCCGCGGCAAGGAGATGGTCGAGGCGATGAAGAAGCTCGACCTCGTCGTGGTCATCGACCCCTATCCGTCGGCGACCGCCGCGATGGCCGCGATGGTCCGCAAGGACGGCGTGTACCTGCTGCCCGCGGCGACCCAGCTCGAGACCTCGGGTTCGGCCACCGCGTCGAACCGCTCGCTGCAGTGGCGCGAGCGCGTGATCTCGCCCCTGTTCGAGTCGCAGACCGACCACGCGATCATGTACGCGTTCGCGAAGAAGTTCGGCTACGGCCCCGAGTTCGTGAAGAACTACAAGATCGTGAAGCCGGACGGCGACCGCAAGTTCGAGGAGCCGGAGGTGGAATCGGTGCTGCGCGAGATCAACCGCGCGACCTGGACGAGCGGCTACACCGGGCAGTCGCCGGAGCGGCTGAAGCTCCACATGAAGAACATGAACACGTTCGACGTGAAGACGCTGCGCGCCAAGGGCGGCCCCTGCGACGGCGACTACTTCGGACTGCCGTGGCCGTGCTACGGGACCGCCGAGATCAAGCACCCGGGCTCGCCGAACCTGTACATGACCTCCCGCGCGATGATGGACGGCGGCGGATGCTTCCGCGCGAACTTCGGCATCGAGCGCGACGGCGTGAGCCTGCTCGCCGAGGACGGCAGCTATCCGAAGGGCGGCGACCTGACCTTCGGCTATCCCGAGTTCGACCACGTGCTCATGAAGAAGCTGGGCTGGTGGGACGAGCTGACCGACGCCGAGAAGAAGGCGGCCGAGGGCAAGAACTGGAAGACCGACCTGTCCGGCGGCATCCAGCGGGTCGCGATGAAGCACGGCGCGCACCCGTGGGGCAACGCGAAGGCCCGGGCGATCGTCTGGAACTTCCCCGACGGCATCCCGCAGCACCGCGAGCCGATCTACTCGCCGCGCCCGGACCTCGTCGCGAAGTACCCGACGCACGACGACAAGAAGGTCTTCTGGCGGCTGCCGACGCTCTTCAAGACGCTGCAGGAGAAGAACAAGGACATCTCGAAGGAGTTCCCGATCGTCCTCACGTCCGGGCGCCTCGTCGAGTACGAGGGCGGCGGCGAGGAGACGCGCAGCAACCCCTGGCTCGCCGAATTGCAGCAGGAGAACTTCGTCGAGATCAATCCGAAGGACGCGAACGACCGCGGCATCCGCGACGGCGAGTACGTGTGGGTCAAGACGCCCACCGGCGCGCAGCTCAAGGTCAAGGCGCTCGTCACCGAGCGCGTCGGCCCCGGGACGTCGTTCGTGCCGTTCCACTTCTCCGGCTGGTGGATGGGCAAGGACATGCTCGAGTACTACCCGGAGGGCGCGCACCCGGTGGTGCGCGGCGAGGCCGTCAACACCGCCACGACCTACGGCTACGACGCGGTGACGATGATGCAGGAGACCAAGACGACGCTCTGCCAGGTCGCCAAGGCCTGATCCGCGCGGACCGACGAGGAGACCCACGATGGCCCGGATGAAATTCCTCTGCGACGCCGAGCGCTGCATCGAGTGCAACGGCTGCGTCACCGCGTGCAAGCAGGAGCACGAGATTCCCTGGGGCGTGAACCGCAGGCGCGTCGTCACGATCAACGACGGCGTGCCCGGCGAGCGCTCGATCTCGGTCGCCTGCATGCACTGCTCGGATGCTCCCTGCATGGCGGTGTGCCCGGTCGACTGCTTCTACCGCTCCGAGGACGGCGTGGTCCTGCACGACAAGGACCTGTGCATCGGCTGCGGCTACTGCTTCTACGCCTGCCCGTTCGGCGCGCCGCAGTTCCCGCAGGCCGGCGCGTTCGGCGTGCGCGGCAAGATGGACAAGTGCACCTTCTGCGCCGGCGGCCCCGAGGCGAACGGCTCCGAGGAGGAGTTCCGGAAGTACGGGCGGAACCGTCTCGCCGAGGGCAAGCTTCCGGCGTGCGCCGAGATGTGCTCGACCAAGGCGCTGCTCGGCGGCGACGGCGACGTGATCGCCGACATCTACCGCCAGCGCGTGACCGTGCGGGGACGCGGCGGCGATGTCTGGGGCTGGGCGACCGCGTACGGGCAACCGGGGCAGGCACCGCAGCAGGCCCCCGCGAAGGGAGGCAAGTCGTGAGCGCGCCCATCGTCGCGATCGTCGCCGCGGTCGCGGCATTCGGACTCGCCGGATGCGGCGAGCAGCCGCAGGTGGTGCGCTACAAGCAGGGCACCTACCAGGGCAAGCCCGACGTGCCGCCGTACGCGGGCGCGCCGTTCAACGGCAACCAGCAGCAGTGGGAGAACGAACTGCGCACCCGCACCCAGGCGCAGAACGAATACAAGCGGATCGGCACCTGACGGAGGAACCCCGATGCGACGCATGATCGCGCGCGCGCTCGTCGCGCTTGGCGCCTGCGGGTGGTTCTCCCTCGCGGCGGCCCAGTCTCCTGCCGTCCACCCGCAGGAAGCCGACGCCGCGAAGGCGCAGGTGCGGCAACCGCAGCAGCAGCCGCTCAACAACCAGCCGGTCTGGAACGAGGTGCGCTCCGGCGCGCCGCAGGTCACGAACGTGCGCGGCCGCGAGACCGACGTGCTGATCATGTCGTCGGGCCAGACCTGGCGCGCGCTGCGCGACGGCCAGCTCTCGGTGTGGGGCGGGTGGCTGCTGGTGGCCGTGGTGCTCGCGATCGCGACGTTCTACTGGCGCCGGGGAACGATCCGCCTGCGCGGCGCGCCGACCGGCCGCACGATCCTGCGGTTCGGCGCCGGGCAGCGGATCATCCACTGGGCGATGGCGGTGAGCTTCGTGATCCTCGCGCTGTCCGGGCTCGTGATCCTGTTCGGCAAGAACCTGCTCCTGCCGCTGATCGGCTACACGCTGTTCTCCTGGCTCGCGATCCTCGCGAAGAACCTGCACAACTTCGTGGGCCCGCTGTTCGTCGTGTGCACGATCCTGATGTTCGTCACCTACGTGCGCGACAACTTCCCGCAGAAGGGCGATGGCGCGTGGCTCGCGAAGCTCGGCGGCTTCTTCTCCGGGGAGCACGTCCCGTCGCACAAGTTCAACGCCGGCGAGAAGCTGTGGTTCTGGCTCGGCGTCGACGCGCTCGGCGTCGTGGTCGGCGTGAGCGGGCTCATCCTCGACTTCCCGAATTTCAACCAGACGCGCGCGACCATGCAGGTCGCGAACATCGTCCACCTCGTCGGCGCGACGCTGTTCATCGCGGTCGGCCTCGGGCATATCTACCTCGGCACGATCGGGCTCGCCGGGGCGTACGACGGCATGCGCACCGGATACGTCGACGAGACATGGGCGAAGGAGCACCACGAATACTGGTACCACGACGTGAAATCCGGGAGGGAGCCCGCCGGCGATGCGGCCCCCGCGATGCAGCACCGCACGGCGTGACGGCAGCGGCGAACGAGGAGGAGGGACGACGATGACCACGATCCGGGCACTCATCGGCGCGACGCTGGTGGTCGCGTGCTTCGGCGTGGCGGTGGCGAAGCTGCCGCCGCCGCCGCCGCTCACCGACGCGCAGAAGGCGGCGGCCGAGGAGAAGAAAGCCAAGGACGCCGCGTCGGCCGAAGCGGCGAAGCAGTTGATCGCACGCACCGAGGACCGGGTCGCGGCCCGCTACTTCGCCGACATGAAGGCGAAGGGCAAGGTCGTGGCGCCGCCGCAACTGCCCGCCGCCGCTCCGCCCGCCGCGAAGCAATGACCGAACGACCGGGGCGCTCGGACGAGGGAAACGGGGCGTTCGCGCCCCGTTGCTTCTTGTGGCGTCCGTCGCGAACGAAGCCGGCGCGCCAGCGCGAAGCGGGAAGTCCGGTTCGACGTCGTCCGGAGGAATCGGGATGGCGAACCGCGACCGACGGTCACGATCGCCAAGTTCGTGCCGTGGCCCCCGCTGCGCAGGCAACGCGCCCCCCTCGTCCCGTCGCGGAAATCGTGAAACCAATGCCCGATCGCAGGCGAACCTGAACTCGGTCCGTGGATCCGCGGGCAGACCCCTCCCGGGAGACGTAGCTCCGGATCTGACCGCAACGGCTTGTTCGACGACCGCGTCGCCTGGCCTCGCCGAGCGCGCGGAGGGGTCGCGACCAGGTCACAACGGACTTCGAAACAGAGCGCCGCGGCGCCCGCGCTACTTCGCCGGGTCGGCGTCGCGGCGCAGAACCGACTCGCTGGTGATCTCCCCGCCCGTCTTCAGGATGCGAAACGCCGGCGAGTCGCTCGGTGAAAACGTCAGTCGCAGGACGTAGGCACAGTCGTCCGTCCCGGCAAACGCCTGATAGGTGAGATTGTAGCTTCCGTGCGGCACCGCGACGCTGCGCGCATCGAGGACCGTGCCGATCTGCACGGGTTCGTCCACGAAAATGGGCACCTGCACTGCCCAGAGCGCGCCCGGATCGAGCACCTCTCCACGCACCAGATCAACCCGCAACCGGCACTCGCCGTCGTGATCCGGCACGCCGAACGAGACGCACCCTTGCGACCAGGCAAAGCCCTGTGCGACGTGATCGTCGGTCCAGAGCAAGCCGGAAGCCGCATGGTTTCCCACGTGAACGAGGACCTGCGCATGGTCGATCGTGACCGGAAAGTCCACCAGCATGGTCTGCGGCCTCGCAGAGGAAAGATCGGAACCGCTATCGTGATCGCGTCTCCGGGCGTGGTGCGGAAGTTCGGGTTTGCGGCCCCTTGCGGGGGCCATCGGTTCTTCCGGCAGGGTTGAAGTTGCGAGCCTTCGACGAACCCGAGGAAATCGACGACCGACGACAGGATGGCACTTGCCGGGTTGCTTGAGAAGGGGCGGACAGCGACCTCTCGCGCGAGACGATCGGGTACTTGGCGCAGCGGCTGATGCAGAGGGATCGGGACGGGCTGGTCGGCGCGGCCCGCGGCGAGCGTGGCGAGGCACGCAAGATTCCCCGCCGGACGGCGCGTTCGCTGCATCTCACCCGGCCGTGACAGCCGTGATCGCGGAACTCGAGCGCACGCAGGGCGTGTCGTCGTTCGCCCGGACGTCGTGGGGCGCGGCGCCGACCGCGCGCCGCCAGGGCGCCGGCCGCCACGCACTCTCTCGCCGCGAAGACCTTGCGTCCTGCGAGCGGCGTCTCGGGGAGATGGCGTCGTCCGCCGGTCGACGAAGGCTCGTTACATCGTCCGGCGCGCGTGCCGCACGCAGGCCGCCGCGAGCAGCATCGTCGGATCGAGCAACGCGATCGTTCGCCCATCGAGGGCGAAGCGCTCGTCCTGAGGGACGATGAGCGGCAGCTCCGTGCATCCGAGCAGGACCACCGTCGCCCCGCGTTCCGCGAGATGGCGAATGGCGGCGTCGACGTCGTCGCGGCACGCGCCCGCGACGTGGCCGGCCTTCACGCCCGCCGGTCCGTAGATCGCGTCCATGACGCGCGCCTGGTGCTCGTCGTCCGGAACGATCAGGCGGACGCGGGCGCGCTCGGCCGCGGCGGCATAGACACCGCTCCCGATCGTCCCCGTCGTCGCGAGGAGGCCCGCCGTGCATCCCGGGTGGCGGCTCGCGACCTGCGCCATCGTCTCGTCGAGCATGTTCAGCACCGGCACGCGGAGGTGCGGCTGGATGCGCTCGACGAACGCGTGCGCGGTGTTGCACGGGATCGCGATCAGGTCCGCCTCGGCGTCCTCGAGCTTGCGGCAGGTGGCGAAGAGCGCGATCGTGGGATCGGTGCCGCCGTGGACCAGGTGCTCGGTGCGATCGGGAATCTGCGGATTCTGCTCGACGATCATCCGGACGTGGTCCTGGTCGCGCTTCGCCTCGGTGAGCCGCACCACCTTGCCCATGAAGTCGACGGTG
>DAOMBL010000076.1:0-10401 GCA_035427325.1 Casimicrobiaceae bacterium | reverse complement strand
TGGAACCGGATCTCCCTGAAGATGGCATGCCCCCTCTTCGACGGGGATGACGATGACCGGCGCTACTATTTCGTGCACTCCTATTACGTTACCTGCAGCGATGCGGGCGATGTGGTTGCCACGACCGTCCATGGACGGGAGTTTGTCTCGGCGTTCCAGCGGGGCAATCTGTTCGGCGTTCAATTCCACCCCGAGAAGAGCCACCGCTTCGGCCTGGCGCTGTTCAGACGGTTCCTGGCGATCTGCGCATCCTGCGCGCCGAGCAGCGTCATCATGCGCTTGACCGAATCGGCGCGCTTCTGGCCGAGCGCGATGTTGTACTCGCGCGAGCCGCGCTCGTCGGTGTGCCCCTGGATCGTCAGCTTCGCATTGCGGTTCTGCGCGAGGTAGCGGCCGTGCGCCTCGACCAGCGGCTTGTATTCGTCCTTGACGACGAAGCTGTCGTAATCGAAGTAGACGCTGCGCTTCGACAGCGGGCTCGCGGGATCCTTGAGCGGATTGCCCGTCGCGCCCGCCGAACGCTGCTGGTCCTGCGCGGTGCCGGAGACGCCCCCGCTGCCCGCGCCGCTGGTGCTGGCACCGGCGCCGGTGGCGGCGGACGACGCCGCGGCACGGTCCTCGACCGGCGCGGCGGCCTGGTCGGCCGGCGTGCTCTGGCAGCCGGCGAGGAGCGCGGCGGCGAACGCGGCCGCGAGGATGATCGGCTTCTTCATGGGGTGCTCCTTGGCATGGGACGGGCGAAGGTCGTTCGGGTGCGCGGGATCACTTCGGAAGCGGACCCCACGCGGGTTCGCGCACGTCGGCGGCCGGCGCGACGATGCGCTGCTTCACGCGACCGTCGGCGGACACCGCGTTCAAGATACCACGCCCGGCGGTCTCGTTCGCGTAGAGAATGAGCTTGCCGTTGGGCGCGACGCTGGGGGATTCGTCGAGGGGGCCGGAGGTCAGCACCTGCGTCTGCCGCGTCGCGAAATCCATGATCGCGATCTGGTAGCGGTTGCCGTCGCGGCGCACGTAGACCATCCCCTTGCCGTCGGGAAGCGCACGCGGCGACACGTTGTAGCTGCCGTCGAACGTGATCCGCTCGACGCCGCCGCCGTCGACGCCGACGCGGTAGACCTGCGGGCTGCCTCCGCGGTCCGAGGTGAACAGCAGCGAGCGGCCGTCCGGCATGAACCACGCCTCGGTGTCGGCGCCCGGCGAGGTCATCACGCGCCGCACGCCGGTGCCGTCGGCGTTCATCAGGAAGAGCTGCGAGCCGCCCTCGCGCGAGAGCGTCACCGCGAGTTGCCGCCCGTCCGGCGACCACGCCGGCGCGCTGTTGCTGCCGCGGAACGCGGCGATCGCGGTGCGCGCGCCGGTGGCGAGATTCTGGACGTAGACGACCGGCTTCTTCTGCTCGAGCGAGACGTAGGCGATGCGGGTGCCGTCGGGCGACCAGCGCGGCGAGAGGATCGGCTCGTCGGTCGACACGATCGTCTGCGGATCCGCGCCGTCGGCGTCCGCGACGACGAGCTGGAAGCGCCTGCCCTGCCTGGCGACGTAGGCGATGCGCGTGGAGAACACGCCCGCGTCGCCGGTGAGCTTCTGGTAGATCTCGTCGGCGATCCTGTGCGCCGTCGCACGGAACTGGTTCTGGGCGACGACGAACCGCGTCGAGGCGAGCGTGCCGCCGCGCACCGCGTCGACCAGCGCGTAGACGACCTCGACGCGTCCGTCGCCCTGCGGCCGCATCGTGCCCACGACCACCGCGTCCGCGCCGCGGGCACGCCAGACGTCGAGCTTCACCTCCTCGGCGCGGAAGGGGCGCGGCGCCACGCCGGCGGGATCGACCGGGCGGAACAGTCCGGAACGCTGCAGGTCGGCAGCGACGACGCCGGAGACACCGAGCGGGAAGGCCGACTCGCCTTCGAACGGAACGATCGCGATGGGAATCGCGGTGCCCGCGCCGCCGACGATCTCGATCGTGAGCTGCGCGCGTGCCGGGGCGAAGGAGAGCGCCGACAGCGCGGCGACGAGGGCGAGGAAGTGGCGTCGGGTGCGAAGGCTCATCGTCAGGGGGAAGGCGCGTCGCGGCGACGCCCCTCCCGCGAGGCAGTCGTCCCCCGAACGCGCCGCCGGTGCGGCGGATTATAGCGACAACGACCGCGAACGCCGTCCGGGGTTCACGCGGTGTAACTTTTTCAATGCGGCGCGATCGAGGTCGCCATGCCGAAGGCCGACTCGATCCGCTCCGCGAAGGCGTTCGCCTCGTCGCGCGATGCATAGGGCCCGACGTAGACGCGGTAGAGGCCGCCCGACTGGCGGATCTGCGGCGCAGCGACCGCGCCGGCGAGTCGCCCCTGCACGTGCGCGAGGAACGCGCGGGCGTTCGGCTCGCTGCCGAAGGCGCCGAGCTGGACCACGTAGCCGCCCGCGGCAGCCTGCACCGGCGGTTCGGACGGTGCGCCCGTTCCCGCGGCCGAGGGCACCGGTGCCGCCACGACGGTCGCCGGAGCCGTCGCGGATGGCGGCGCCGCGGGCCGGGCGGCGGCGAAGGTCGCCTCGCCCGGCAACAGCGACTCGACGACCACGACGCCGCTGCCGCGTGCCGCGATACCGATCCGGTGCGCTGCGGCATAGGAGAGGTCGATGATGCGCCCGTGCAGGAACGGCCCGCGATCGTTGACGCGCACGACGACCGACGCGCCGGTGGCGACGTTGGTCACCCGTGCGTAGGAGGGCAGCGGCAGCGTCGGGTGCGCCGCGGTCATCGCGTACATGTCGTAGACCTCGCCGATCGAGGTCTTCTGTCCGTGGAACTTGCGCCCGTACCACGACGCGACGCCCTCCTCGCGATAGGGACCGAGGGAGGCCGCCGGCACGTACTCGCGCCCGAGCACGACGTAGGGACGATTGGCGAAGCGGTGCAGCGGCTCGGCGCGCGGCACGGCGTCGGGCACCGCATCGAGGTCGACCGGTACCCGATCGGGCGGACCGTCGTCCGAGTAGTACTTCGACGAAGTCGATGGCGCGCCCGCCGCGCGGGGCGCAGGCCGCTCCTTCGTCGCCGTCGAACACGCCGTGACGATCGCGGCGGCGGCGAGGCAGGCGAAGACTCGCGTCGCGAGCGCGGCGGCGTGGTGCGGCATCGCGCGGTAGCATACCGGCTCGCCCTCCTCGACGGGAGTCCCATGGGCAACGGGTCCTTTCTGTCCACGCTCCGCTGATTCCTGGTTCCTGATTCCTGATTCCTGATGTCGACCCATCTGTTCGCCTTCAACCCGAAGCTCTGGAACTGGCCGACGCTCGCGCGCGACATCGCGAGCCTTCGTCGCCGCGGCCACTTCGACATCGAGTGGTCGTGCGGGCGCTTCCGCAGCATCGAGCCCGGCAGCCGCGCGTTCATGGTGCGGCTCGGCGTGCCGCCCAAGGGGCTCGTCGGCTCGGGCGTGGTGATGACCGCGCCCGCCGAACGCGAGCACTGGGTCGATGCGAAGCGCGCACAGGGGGTGCTGTCGCGATCCGTCGTGCTGCGCCTCGACGAACTGTTCGACTCCCCGCTCATCACCTTCGACGAACTCGAGGCGCCGCCGTGGCGCCGCTTCCGCTGGGGCGTGCGCGCGTCGGGCACGCGGCTTCCCTCCGCGCTCGCCGACGCGCTCGAGCCGTGGTGGGACGAGCGCGTCCGGGCCGCACGCGCCGCGCGATCGAAGCCCCGCGCACGAAGGGCCCGCCCGGCCTGAACCGATGAGCGCGACGATCCACGAATCGATACGCGTCGCCTACGAGACGATCCCCTACGTCGGGCTGCCGTTCCACGAAACGCATCCGAGCCGCCTGCGGGCGGTCGCCCGGCTGCTCGGCATCGCGCCGCCGGTGCGGGAGACGATCTCGGTGCTCGAGATCGGCAGCGGAGACGGCTCGAATCTGCTGCCGATCGCCGCGGCGTACCCGCACGGGCGCTTCGTCGGCGTCGACCTCTCGGCGCTCTTGACCGCACGCGCCCGCGCCGCGGCCGAGGGCATGGGCGTGCGCAACGTCACGCTCGTCGAGGCCGACCTGCGCGAGCTGCCGCACAGTCTCGGGCAGTTCGACATCGTGATGGGCCACGGTGTCTACTCGTGGGTTCCGCCGGACGTCCGCGACGCGCTGCTCCGCCTGGTCGCGACCCGGCTCGTGCCGGGTGGCGTCGCCTATCTCAACTACAACCTGCTGCCGGGCGGATGGCTGCGCCGCATCGGCTGGGACGCGATGCAGTTCCACGTGCGCGGCGTCGAAGACCCGGCCGCGCGCGTCGCGCGCGCGCGCGAGTTCATCGCGCTCATGGTCGAGCACTGGAAGACGCAGCCGGGATCCGGCGCCGCGCTCGCCGCGAACTTCGCCCGGGAAGCCGCGCGGGACGACAGCGGCATCTACCACGACGACCTCGCGGTCCAGAACGAGCCCGTCTACTACGCCACGTTCGTGCGCCACGCGCGCATGCACGGCCTCGAGGTGCTCGGGGACGTCGATCCCGGCACACGCTCGCCGGGATCCGCTGGCCCGGCGTTGCGCGAGCGCCTCGCCACGCGCGATCCGGTCGCGCGCGAGCAGATGCTCGACTTCGTGCACCTGCGCCAGATGCGCCAGTCGCTGCTCGTGCGCGCCGGGACGAGCCGGCTCCCGGCGCGGGACACGGACGGACTGCACTTCGCCGCATCGATGCCGTACATGCAGCATCGCTTCGCGGGCGGCCTCGCCCCGGACGCGGTCGGCGATCTCCTCGCCGAAGCCTTTCCGGCCTCGTTGCCCTCCGCGGCGATCGTCTCGGCGCTTCGCGCGCGCGGCCTGGCGGAGGCGGACGCGCACGCGAAACTGCGCGAGGCGTGGTCGATCGGCCTCGCCGATCCCTACGTCGACGCGCTGGCGATCGCCGCGCGGCCCTCGCTGCGGCCGCGCGCGAGCGCGGTCTCGCGCTGGCAGGCCGCGCGCGGGTCCATCGTCACGAACCTGCGGCACACCGGCGCGCGCCTCGCCGACGATTGCGCGCGATCCGTGCTCGTCGTCTGCGACGGAACGCGCACCGCGACGGAGATCGCCGCCGCGGTACGCCCGGCGATTCCCTCCGACGAGGCGCGCGATCCGCAGGCCGCGGTCGCGCGCCGGCTCGGCCAGCTCGCCTCCGCGGCGCTGCTGGAGGCCTGATCGCGCGGCGCGCCGCCGGCTCTTCGCATGGCAGACCGGCTCGCCGCCGACGCGATCGTCGCGCTGCACCTCGCGTTCGTCGCGTTCGCCTGCCTGGGCGGCGTGCTCGCGTGGCGCGATCTCCGGCTAGGCGCCCTGCACGTTCCCGCGGCGGCCTGGGCCGTCTTCGTCGAATGGAGCGGCCGCGTCTGTCCGCTCACGCCGCTCGAGAACGCGCTCCGCGCGCGCGCGGGCGAGGCCGGCTACGCGGGCGGGTTCGTCGAGCGCTACCTGCTTCCGATCCTCTATCCCGCGGGGCTCACGCACGACGTCCAGACCGTGCTCGGCGCGATCGTCGTCGCGCTGAATCTCGCCATCTACTCGGTCGCGATCGCGAGGCACCGCGCGCGCCGCAGCGCGCAACGGAGCGGCGCCGGTCCCTCGCCGGGCAAGCGTCGGACCTGACGGGGCTTGGGGAGCGCCGCGGGCGGGCGCACAATCAGGCCCGGCGCCCCGATGAATCCCGCCCCCCTTCCATGGCCGTGACCCTCTGCCCGATCGCGCTCGCGGTGGGTTGTCGCCGCTGCCCCGCGTATCGCGTGTGTCCGCTGAAACGCGTGGTCGGCGATCAGCGCGCGAACGCGGAAGCGGCCCCGGCAGCGGACGCACCGACCGTGCGACGCAAGGGCGGCGCCAAGTCCGGGCGGCGCGCCGCACGACGGAAGTAGCGTCCGGTTCCGACCGAGTTCCCGCCCGGGGATGTTCCCACGCCCGTACAATGCCCGCGGACGGACCCGCGTGCCGCGCGCGATCCGGCGGCGACGCGGCTCCGCACAGGGGAGACGACGATGACGCACGCGGCCATCATCGGCTGGGGCAAGTGCATGCCCCCGGCCGTGCTCAGCAACGAGGATCTCGCGACGTTCCTCGACACCGACGACGCGTGGATCACGCAGCGCACCGGCATCCGCGAGCGTCGCGTGACCCACGTGCCCGGAAGCGTGCTCGCGGCGGTCGCGTCCTCGCGCGCGCTCGCCTGCGCCGGCCTCGCGGCGACGGATCTCGACCTCATCGTCTACGGCAGCTGCTCCTCCGAGGAGATGGTGCCCAACACCGCCTCGGGTTTGCAGTTCCGGCTCGGCGCCCATCGTGCGGCGGCGATGGACGTGAACACCGCGTGCACCAGCTTCCTCTACGGCCTGTCGACGGCAACCGGCATGATCCGCGCGGGCACGGTTCGAAACGCCCTCGTCGTCGGCGTCGAGACCATATCGCCGTTCATGGACTGGGAGAACCGCAACGTCGCCGTGCTGTTCGGCGACGGCTGCGCCGCGGTCGTGCTGCAGGCGAGCGAGAAGGAGACGGGCGTCGTCGCCGACCGGCTCGGATGCTACGCCGACGCGCGCGCCATCCTGCGCGTGCGCGGACACGGCTCGATCTACGGGAATCGCGGCGTCTCCTACGGCGACATGCTGTGGGACTTCGACGGGCAGGAGATTTTCAAGCGCGCCGTGCACGGCATGAGCGAGGCCTCCGCCGACGTGCTCGCGAAGTCGGGGCTTCGCGCCGACGACATCGACCTCGTCGTGCCGCACCAGGCGAACCTGCGCATCATCGAGTTCGTCGCGAAACGGGTCGGCGTCCCGATGGAGCGCGTGTTCGTCACCGTGCACAAGTACGGCAACATGTCGGCGGCGACCGTGCCCGTCGCGCTCGTCGAGGCGATCGAGGAGGGCCGCGTGAAGCCCGGCGCGCGCATCCTCACGCCCGCGTTCGGCGCCGGACTCAGCTGGTGCTCGCACCTCATCCGCTTCGGCGAGCGGGTGACGCCGATCGACCGCTCCGACGCCGAATTGCCGCCCTGCGAGCAGAGCGCGCTCGAGATGATCAATGCGCTGCGTGCGCGCAAGGAAGCGCGCGGGCGCTCGGCGGCGGGGCTCGCGGCTCCCGCGTTTCCGGAAGGCCCATCGACCGCCCCCGCGGATCGGGATTGATCCCGACGGGGCCCGTAACCCGGTGCCGTGTGGTTCGGGCCCCAGCCCGACGGTTTGGGCTTCACCCCGACATGCTCCGCAGAGACACGAACGAACTGTGTCGGCCTGAAGGCCGACCCACAACCCCTCCGCCGCGGCCCGGGCTTCAGCGCGACGGGCGGCCGCACCGCACCTGTGGGTCGGGCTTCAGCCCGACGGTTTGGGCTTCAGCTCGTCACGAGCTTGCGGTGCGCCTGCGCGCTCATCAGGATGCCGATGCCGATGAACAGCGACACCATCGCGGTGCCCCCGTAGCTCACGAACGGCAGCGGCACGCCGACCACGGGCAGGATGCCGCTCACCATGCCCATGTTGACGAACGCGTAGGTGAACAGCATCATCGTCACCGTGCCGGCGACGAGGCGCGCGAACAGCGTCGAGGCGTTCGACGCGATCATCATCGCGCGCGCGACGAGCGCGAGGTAGAGGACGACGAGGAGCACGTTGCCGATCAGCCCGAACTCCTCGCCGAACACGGCGAAGATGAAGTCGGTGTGCTTCTCGGGCAGGAAATCGAGGTGCGCCTGCGTGCCGTTCAGCCACCCCTTGCCGACCACGCCGCCCGAGCCGATCGCGATCGTCGCCTGCGTCGTGTGGTAGCCCGCGCCGAGCGGATCGGTCGACGGCTCGAGGAACGTGAGGATGCGCGTCCGCTGGTAGTCGTGCAGGTGCGACCAGATCGCGGGTCCCGCCGCCGCGCCGATCGCGGCCAGCCCCACGATCACCTTCCACGACAGGCCGGCGAGGAACAGCACGTAGAACCCGGACGCCGTCAGCAGCAGGCCGGTGCCGAGGTCGGGCTGGCGCTTGACGAGCCACGCGGGCACGGCGATCAGCAATGCGGCGAGCACGAAGTCCGCCCAGGAGATGCGGCCCTCGCGCTTCTGGAAATACCACGCGAGCATCAGCGGCAGCGCGATCTTCATGAGTTCCGACGGCTGGAAGCGCACGACGCCCAGGTCGAGCCAGCGCCGCGAGCCGTTCACGACCACGCCGAAGAGCGCGACGGCGACGAGCATCACGATGCCCGCGAGGTAGAGCGGCAGGGCCGCGCGAGCGAGCGTCTGCGGCGGAATGTTCGCGATCAGCCACATCGCGACGAGCGCGAGGCCCAGGCTCACGGTCTGGTTGACGAGCCGCGGAACGCTCTGGTCCGCGGCGGAGAACAGCGTCACGAACCCGACGCCGACGATCGCGAGCGCGATCGCGAAGAGCGGCCGGTCGATGCGCCGGACCAGCACCTCCCAGAGCCGGCCGGCGATGTCGACGAAGGGCAGGCGGTGTTCCATCAGTCGCTCTCGTCCTCGGCGTCCGGTCCGGGCCCCGCCATCGACGGCGCGGGCTCCGTCCGCTTGAGGCCGAGCAGGGTGTAGTCGAGCACCTGCCGCGCGATCGGCGCCGCGGCCTGCGCGCCGAAACCGCCGTTCTCGACCAGCACGGCGAGCGCGATCGTGGGCTTGTCCGCCGGCGCGTACGCGATGTACCAGGCGTGATCGCGCAGCCGCTCGTCGACCTTGTGCGCCTTGTATTCCTCGCCCTTGAGCGAGAACACCTGCGCGGTGCCGGTCTTGCCTCCGCTCGTGTACCGGGCGTCCTTGAACGCTCCCGCGCTCGTGCCCTCCTTCGTGACCTGGACCAGCGCGTTGCGGATGACCGCCAGGTGCTCGGGCTTCGCGGGGATCGAGACCGGCGGATGGCGTTCGACCGGCCTCGTCTCGCGGGTGCGCGAGTCCTCGATGCTCTGCACGAGGTGCGGCTCGAACGCGATGCCGTCGTTCGCGATCGCCGCCGTGGCGTGCGCGAGCTGGACCGGCGTGAAGGCGGTGTAGCCCTGGCCGATCCCGGCCGAGATCGAGTCGCCGAGGTACCACTTGCGGTGTTCCTCGCGATACTGGGCGCCGGCGAAACGCTGCCGCTTCCAGGCGCGCGACGGGAGCACGCCGGGAACCTCGCCCTCGATGTCGATGCCGGTGGGCTTGCCGAAGCCGAGCGTCGACATGAACCTCCAGGAGTCGTCGATGTCGGTGTCGTTCGCGAGCAGGTAGAAATAGGTGTCGCAGGACACGACGATGGCCTTCGTCATGTCGACCGTTCCGTGTCCGCCCTTCTTGTCGTCGCGGAAGCGGTGGGTCGAGCCGGCGAGCTGGAAGTAGCCGGGATCGGCGAACGCCTGTGCCGACGTGCGCTTGCCCGAGGACAGCGCGCCGAGCGCGAGGAAGGGCTTGATCGTCGAGCCCGGCGGATAGGCGCCGCGCAGCGGGCGGTTGAGGAGCGGCTTGTCGGGCGACTCGTTCAGCTCCTGCCAGGACGCCGAGTCGATGCCGTCGACGAAGAGATTCGGGTCGTAGCCGGGCCGGCTCACGAACGCGAGCACGTCGCCGGTCGCGGGCTCGATCGCGACCAGCGCGCCGCGGCGGTCGCCGAACGCCGCCTCGGCCGCGGCCTGAAGCGCGATGTCGATCGACAGCCGGAGGTTGTTGCCGGCGATCGGCGGCACGCGCGAGAGCGTGCGCACCGCGCGTCCTGCGGCGTCGACCTCGACCTCCTCGACGCCGGTGGTGCCGTGCAGTTCGCGCTCGTAGGCGAGTTCGATGCCGACCTTGCCGATCGTGTCGGTGCCCTTGTAGTCGGCGCTCTCTTCCCAGGCCGCGATGCGCGCCAGGTCGCGGTCGTTGATCCGGCCGATGTAGCCGATGGCGTGCGAGGCGAGCGCGCCGAACGGATAGTTGCGGAACAGGCGTGCCTTGATCTCGACGCCGGGGAACCGGTAGCGGTTGGCCGCGAAGCGCGCGACCTCCTCGTCGGTGAGCTTGGTGCGGATCGGCAGGCTCTCGAAGTTCTTCGACTCGTCGAGGAGCTTGTGGAAACGCTTGCGATCGCGCGGCGCGATGTCGACGATCGCCGCGAGATCGTCGATCGTGCGTTCCAGGTCGCGCACGCGCGAAGGCTGGATCTCGAGCGTGTAGGCCGAGTAGCTCTGCGCGAGCACGACCCCGTTACGGTCGGTGATCATGCCGCGGCTCGGGGCGATCGGCACGATCGCGATCCGGTTGGTCTCGGCGAGCGTGCGGAAGTGGTCGTGCTGCACGACCTGCAGGTAGACGAATCGCGCGACGAGCACGCCGCAGGCGACCAGCACGGCGACGCCGGCGAAGGCGAGCCGGCCGCGGAACCGCCGGAGGTCGTTCTCGGGGTTGCGGAGATCGCGCGAGCCGAACTCGGC
>DAOMBL010000075.1:0-10418 GCA_035427325.1 Casimicrobiaceae bacterium | reverse complement strand
CGGACGATCCGACGCACGCGGGATTCTTCGCGGTCGACGCCTCGCGCGCGGCCGCGGCGGGGCTCACCGTGCGCCCGCTGACCGCAACCGTCGCGGACACCGCCGCGTGGCTCGGCGGCCGCTGGCGGCCCGACGCGTGGCAGAAGGTGCTCACGGTCGAACGCGAGCGGCGCCTGGTCGCGCTGCAGGCCGACCGGGACTGACGCAGGGGGTCGCGGCGGGCGGCGCGGCTCAGTCCGCCCGCGACCGGTCGCGGTACAGGAACGCGACCAGCAGCGCGAGCAGCAACACGAGGACGGCGTCGAAGGCGATCTGCTTCGCCACGAGCGTGCCGGGCATCGGCTGCACCGCGTAGTAGATGAGGTAGGTCGGCGCGATCGTGAGCAGCACGACCGCGATGCCGAAGCGCAGGCCCTGTCCGAGCCAGTCCGCCTGCCGGACGCCCTTCGAGTAGATCCAGGTGAACGCGCCGGCGAGCAGCACGTGCGCGAGGATCATGTAGTGGAAGTAGCCCTGTGCGTCCGCGGGCGCGCGCATCATCGCACCGAGTTTCGCGTAGTCGTCGCCGAGCATCGCGCCGTGGACCGCGAAGCTGCCGGCCATCCACGCGATGAACACGACCGCCCAGGTGGTGACGAAACGTCTGTCCATGTCGTCCTCCGTCGATCGCGGCCGGGATCGGCCGTCCTGCCGCCCGATGCGCGCGAGCGCTACGCCGCGCGCTCGGCCTCGCGCTTCAGCGCTTCGTTCATCGCGACGAATCCGCGGCGTGTCGTGTCCTCGAGCGCGGGACGGAAGCGCGGCACCAGCAGGCCCGAGAACTGCTCGCCGTGCTCGAAGGTCGTCCTCGTGCGGCCGTGCGCGACCAGCCGGAACCAGTGTTCGCCGTCGAAGAGGCCGGGAATCAGCAGCTTGCCCTTCCAGCGCAGTTCGCGTTCCGGCTCGAGCGCGACGATGACCGGACGGAAGCGCATCGGGCGGCCCCCGGGGGGCTCGAGCGACACGACGAGGCTCGCGCCGATCTCCGGCGCGCCCGCAATCGCGCGCACGAACGGATTCCAGCGCGCGTAGCCCGCGAAATCGCACAGGATGCGCCAGACGCGATCGGCCGCGGCACCGATGTCGATCGCGGTGTCGATGCGGTGGGTGCGCGCCGCGGCGATCATCGGCGAGCCGCGGCGCGTGACGTCATCGCGTTCCCGACAGGAGGCCGCGCCACTCGTGGACCGGCGGCAGGCCGCCCATCGCGATCGCCGCGACATAGGCGAGCGCGACCCCTGCCGCGACGAGCCCGATCGTCCGCATCCACGACGCGGACGCGCGCGCGGAGTCCGCGGAGCGGCCCGCGAACGCCCAGGCGGGCGCCGGCGACAGCAGGAAGACGGCGAGCGCGAGCGGCCAGAGGCCGCGCGAGGCGAGCAACACCGCGACGAGCGCGGCGGAGATCGCCCAGGTCCGGGTCAAGGGGCTCATCGCGGCCTCCGGTGCGGCGCGCCACGGCGCCGTCGCGGCGATGATACTCCCGCGGTCTCCGGGAGCGCGCGGGGTGCCACCGGTCCACGGCCTTCGCGCAGGAGGGGGCTTGACGCGGGCCCTAAATTGGATGTATGATCCATCCAATGAAAAAGGGGACGACGATGCCGGAGCGAACCTATTCGATGGAGACGCGCGCCGCGCAGGCGGAGGCGACGCGCGAGCGGATCGTGCGGGCCGCGGTCCGGCTGCACGCCGAACGCGGGGCCGTGGCGACCCCGTTCGCGGCGATCGCGCGGAAGGCGCGGGTATCCCCGCAGACCGTCTACAACCACTTCCCCGACCTGGGCGCCCTGATCGGCGCCTGCACCGGACACGTGGCCGCGCTCGCGCCGCACGTCGACGAGGGCTCGTTCCGGGCGGGCGTCACCGCCGCGGACCGACTGCGCCTGCTCGCACGCGCGATCTACGCGCGGATCGAGTACTTCGCGCCCTGGCTGCGGCAGGGCTACCACGACGCCGCGAAGATCCCCGAACTCGCCGCGGTGTTCGCGCGGTCGGACGACGAGGTGCGCCGCCTCGCGGTCGCCGCGCTGGCGCCCGACCGCGAGAGCCTCCCGGGTTTCACCGACGCCGCGTTCGTCCTGCTCGACTACCCGGCGTGGAAGACGCTCACGCGCGGACGCTCGACCGGCGACGCCGCGCACCTCGCGGGCGAGGGTCTCGCCGACCTCGTGCCGCGCCTCACCCGACCCCTCCGAAAGGCCCACCGATGAACGAATCGCGCACCAGCGTCGACGAGATCGCCGACGGCATCTATCGCATCAGCACGCCGGTTCCGCCGAGTGCCGCATCCGGCGGCTTCACGTTCAACCAGTACCTGATCCGCGACGAAGCGCCGCTCCTGTTCCACACCGGGCCGCGCAAGATGTTCGACGCGGTGCGCGAGGCGATCGATCGCGTGCTGCCGATCGAGTCGCTGCGCTACGTCTCGTTCTCCCACGTCGAGGCGGACGAGTGCGGATCGCTCAACCGCTTCCTCGCGCTCGCGCCGCGCGCGGAGCCCTTGTGCGGGCGCGTCGCCGCGATGGTGTCGATCGGCGATCTCGCGGACCGCGCGCCGGTCGCGCTCGGGGACGGCGAGTCGCTGTCGCTCGGCCGGCATGAGGTGCGCTGGCACGACACGCCGCACCTGCCGCACGGCTGGGAGTGCGGTTTCCTGTCCGAGACGACGACCCGCACGCTCCTGTGCGGGGACCTCTTCACGCAGTTCGGCGACCGGCATCCCGCGCTCACCGGGAGCGACATCCTCGAGCCGAGCGAGGCGGGGCGGCAGAAGATGGATTACTACGCGCACGCCCCGGACACCGGTGTCCTGCTCGAGAAGCTCGCCGACACCGCGCCGGCGACGCTCGCGTGCATGCACGGCTCCGCGTGGCGGGGCGACGGCGGCGCGCTGCTGCGCGCGCTCGCCGCTCGCCTGGGCCCGCCGGTGTCGCTCAGAGCTCGCGCTTGAGCAAGCGGTCGATCGAGAACGGCCCGCCGCCGTTCGCGACGAAGACGAGTGTGATCATCGCCCACAGGATCGACTTCTCGGCGCCCGCGAGCCCCTGTCCCTGGACGACCCAGTGGAAGTAGACGGTGACGAGCAGCACGACCGTCGCGCCGGCCGCGACGAACCGGGTGAACAGTCCCGCGGCGAGCATCAGGCCGCCGACGAACTCGGTGACGGCGAGGAGCGGCGACCAGAGCGAACCGGGGAAAAAGCCCAGGCTCTCGACCATCCCGGCGGCCTTCATCGGCGCCTGGATCTTCGGCCAGCCGTGCACCGCGAGGATCAGGCCCGCGCACACGCGCATCAGCACCAGCGACAGCGACGAAAGGGGGCCGTAGAGGCTCCCCAGGGCGGGTACGAGCAGACGGCTGCGGTCGATCGGGGACATCGGTGGCGGGCTCCCTGGTTCGGCCCGCCCGGCGGGCAGGCCACGCCGATGGACCGCGCTGGCCTCCCGATGGTTCCTCGATCGTCCGCGGCCGTCGCGGGACGACGCGCTGCCCGCAGCGCCGACACCGCGCGTCCCGAACCCGCCGCGGGATCACTCCGGAACGCTCGCGCCCGATCCGCCCATCTCCGCCGGCAGGTCGTGGAGCTTGGGCAATCCATCGCGCATCGGGAGCCGGGTCTCGTGGTAGTTCACGTGCACGGCCGGCCGGAACGGAAAATCCGGGATCACGGCGGCATAGACGTCGGTGAGATTCCAGTGCGGATGGTGGGTGAACAGGTGGCCGCCGCAGTTGCGGCACCAGCTGCGCTCGCTGCGCGGCGTCTTGTGGAACGTGCCGATCGATTCGGCGCCCTGCGTCACCTCGAGCGCGCCTGGCTTCCAGAGCGTGAAGGCATTGACCGGCCCGGCCGACCAGTGGCGGCAGGAGTCGCAGTGGCAGTAGCCCATCGCCTCCGGCTCGCCGGTGACCGTGAAGCGGACCGTTCCGCAGAAGCAGGCGCCCTGCCAGGTCGGTGGTGTGTTCTTCGCGGCCGGCGTGGGGGCCGCGGACGCATGCGCGTGGAGTTTGTCGTCAGGAACCATCGTGTCTCACCTCGGTTTGAACGTCGGGAAAGCGCCCGACACGACCTCCGCCCGTTCGGGGGACTGGGGGACTGGGGTCAGGAGACTGGGGTCAGGGAGACTGGGGTCAGAGCCGCAATTCCGGGGAGACTGGGGTCAGCGGGGAGACTGGGGTCAGAGCCGCAATTCAGATTTCGGCTCTGACCCCGGAAGCTCGGATTTGCGGCTCTGACCCCAGTCTCCGCGGAATTGCGGCTCTGACCCCAGTCTCCTGCAGTCTCCCGTCCGGTCCGGTGCGTTGCTACTATCGGCGCGCGCGGCGCTGCCGCGTTGATCGCGACACCGCGCTCGTTGACCGAAAACCCGTGGATGCGCTCTCCGACGTCCTGAAGTCCGTGCGACTCGACGGAGCCGTGTATCTCCTGGCCGAGTTCACCGCGCCCTGGTGCATGCGCGCTCGGTACGGCCTGGTGAGCCTGCACCGCCCGCTGCGGCCGGGCGAACACGTCGTCTACTTCCACTACGTGATGGACGGCGCCTGCCGGGTGCGGCTCGACGAAGGCGGTGCGAGCCTCGCGGCGCACGCCGGCGACATCGTGATGTTTCCGCGGGACGATCACCACCGGGTGGCGAGCGACATGCAGCTCGCGCCGGTCGAGGGCGATGCGGTCGTGTCGCAGATCGACCCTGCCGATCCCGGGCTCATCCGCATGCGCTACGGCGGAGGCGGCGAGGCGACGCGCTTCGTCTGCAGCTATCTCATCGGCCAGCGTGCGATGCTGCGCCCGCTGGTCGACGCCCTGCCCCCGATGCTGGTGATTCGATTGGGCGACGACCCCGCCGCGACGTTCGTGCGCGAACTCCTGAACGCCGGCGTGCGCGAGTCCGCGTCCGCGATGCCGGGCGGGGAGTCGACGCGCGCGAAGGTCGCGGAGCTGCTGTTCGTCGAGGCGATGCGCCGGCACGTCGACGCGCTTCCGAAAGGGGGCGCGGGCTGGTTCGCGGGCCTGCGTGATCCCCAGGTCGGACGCGCGCTCTCCGCCATCCACGGCCGTCCGTCGCACGCATGGACCGTCGACACGCTGGCTGCCGAGGCCGCGCTGTCGCGCTCGGCGTTCGCCGAGCGCTTCGCGGAACTCGCGGGCGACCCTCCGATGCAGTACCTGACCCGCTGGCGCCTCGCCCTCGCGGCGCAGGCTTTGCGCGCCGGCGACGAGGCGATCTCGCGGATCGCCGAGCGCGCGGGCTACGATTCCGACGCGGCATTCAGCCGGGCGTTCCGGCGCGAGCACGGGGTGCCGCCCGCGACGTGGCGGCGGGAGGCGTCGGGCGGAACGCGATGAGCGTTCGGCGTGCCTGCGCGCGGATCCTTTCGATCCCGTGCGTTGCGGCGAACGAGGAGCGCGGAGGCGCGTGCCGAGGCATCGCCCCGGCGGGCGGAACCACCTATTCGCTCTTGAAGGCCGGCAGGAAGTTGAACGGGGCGATGCCGACGCCGCCGTCGACCGTGTTCGACACGATCGCGATGACCGGCGCGGGCAGGCACAGCTCGCCCTCCGTGCAGACGTGCACCGGCATCACGCCGCGCTTGTACACGAGCGAGCTGCAGTCGCCCGCCTGGGAGAGCACGCAGCCGCGGTAGCCGAGGTCGGCGCCGAAGTTCGTCGGATCGAACACGCGGTAGGACTCGAAGCCCTGGTCGATCGCCTTGCCGAGCGCGTCGCGAATCTCGCCGACGTGCTTGCGCAGGTCGTTCAGGTTCTTCATCTTCTTCAGCGGGTCGGGGTCCGTCAGCTTCTTGCCGAACGCGACGATCTGGTCCTTGAGGCCGGTGACGGCGTCGATCGCCGTCGGACCGATGAAGAGCACCTGCGCGTTCTGCGGCTGGCGCGGGTTCATCCCCAGCACCTCGACGGTCGAGTACGGCGCCTCGAAGATGTGGAACGACTGCGAGGCGCCGGTGATGATGCCTTCGAGCGCACCGGTGTTGAGGTACGACTGCAGCGCCTGCGCCGCCACGAGCGCCCCGGCGCACCATGCGACGTGCTTGATCGCGGGCATGTAGAGCTTCTTCGCGAGCGTCGCGTGGATGCTCGTCGACGCGGCCACCTCGGAGAGCGTGAGCGGCAGCCCGAACTTCTCGCGCATGCCGGCCGCTTTTCCCCGCGCCGATTTGAGCTCGTCCAACCTGGCGCCGACGGCCGCGAACCAGCGGTCGAGCGCACCGGGGATCTCGCGCGCCAGCAGCGCCTTGTACTCGTGGCGCTGGTCGACGACGCCGTAGGCCGACGGCTCGATGCGCGCGAACGCGGCGGTCGGCGCGGCGAGCGCGTCGAGCGCGTCGCGCAGCGCGACGGTGCTGCCCGGATCCTCGCCCAGCAGCGCGCGCAGTTCGGCCCACCGGTCGGCGAGTTCCTGGATCGACGGCGCCAGCAGCGCATCGTCGAGCGTCGGCGCGAAGCCGTAGCCCGGCAGCGACGCGACCGGCGGCAGGAACCCCTCCGACGGCGCGAGCGGCGTCGAGAACGACAGGTCCTCGAGCCGGCGCGGCGGGTGGCGCGACGTCCACAGCGCCACCATTTCCTCCAGGATCGAGCTCATCGCGGCGTCGTCGTTCGCGAGCCGCGCCGCGTCGAGCGCAGCGGCGCGCTCGCCCAGGAGGCCCAGCGTGTCGGCGAGTTCGACGAAATGCGCCTGCTGCGGCGGCTCGGTCGGGGTGCCCGGATCGAGTACCGCGAAGCGTGCGCGCGCGACACGGCCGGCGCCGCCGGTCTCGGTCGCGACGACCTCGAACGTGCCGCGCGTCGCCGCACCGACCGAGACTGTCGTGCCGCCGAGCGTCGGCAGGGGGCCTTCCGGCGTGTCGATGGCGTGGATCGAGAGCGTCGTCGGGGGCGCAGCCTGAGGCGATCCGTCGGGCGCGCTCGCGCGAACGCTCGCCGAGAGCGAGCCGCCCGCCAGAAGCACTTCGCGCGACAGCGCGAGCGCGAGTCCCGTGCCGCCGGACACCGTGACGTCGACCGCACCGGGGACGACTTCGCTGCCCGCCGCGGGCGTCTGTTCGAGGATGTCGCCGGCCGGGACGCCGTCGTGGTACGCCCAGGAGATGGCGCCGAGCGTGAAGCCCGAGGCAGCGAGCCGCGCGGACGCCAGCGCAAGCGCACGGCCCGAAACGTTCGGCACGAGCCGAGGCTGCGGGCCCTTCGACACCGTCATCACGACGCTCGCGCCGCGCGGCACGCCCGTGCCGGCGCCGGGCGACTGGCCGATCACCTGCCCCGCCGGCGCCGTGTCGTCGAACAGTTCGTCGATCGCGCCGGAAACGAGCGATGCGCCTGCCAGCGTCGCCAGCGCGACGCCCTGCGTGGACCCGATCAGCGCAGGCACCGCAACGGTGACGTTGCTGACGTCGACGACGAACGCCTGCTCGGCGTAGGCCCCCTGGCTGTCGGTCGCGCGCACGATGAACAGGTGCGCGCCCGGCTGCGAGCTCGCCTTGCGCAGCACGTTGTCCGCGCCGAGCGTCGTCGCCGTCTCGAACGCGAGATCGTCCGCGTGCGCGATCGAGAACGCGATCGTGTCGCCCGCGTCCGGATCGGTCGCGGTCAGGAGGTACGCGAAGTTCGTCTGCGCCCATGCGGTCGGCGGCACCGAGGTGAATGCCGGCGGCCGGTTCGGCGGCAGGATGTCGATGACCACGCCCGCGGGCGCGGACGCGCGCCCGCCCGCCTCGGCGGCGTACTCGAAGCGCGTGCGCGCGCGCTCGCGCAGGTCGGGTCGCGTGGCGATTTGGGTCTGCTGCGCGTAGTGGTTGTCCTTGCCGGTGGCCGCGCCCGGCATCGTCCCGGGGAGCGCGAGGTCGTCGCCGATCGCGTGGGCGCGATAGGCCCATTGCGGGAACAGCGCGCGCGAGGGCATCCACGGATAGCCGGCGTTCGCGCTCGCGAGCACGTGCACGCCGCCGTAGTTCTTGCCGCTGATGCCGTCGTAAGGCGCGGTCGTGACGAGCTCGGCCGCGCCGTCGCCGTCGACGTCGGCGACGCGCATTTCCATGATCACCGCGCACTGGTAACCGCCGCCCAGGTCCTCCTGCACGCCGAGCGGGTAGCGCAGGAGTTCGCGACCGGTGGTGCCCTCGAGCATGATGACCGAGCGCTCCCAGCGCAGCGCGACCTCGGGGATCCCGTCGCCGTCGAGGTCGTACACCGCCGGACGGTTGTCGCAGCCGAGCGGATTGGCCTGGGATTGGGTCCCCTCGAAGAAGCGCGCCCACTTGAGGCGGCCGTACCGGTCGAGCACGACGATGCGGTCGTAGCCGGCGAGCAGCACGTCCGGCGCGCCGTCGGCGTCGACGTCGCCGATCGTGAGGGCGCACCATCCGCCGAGCGCGCGATCGCGACAATGCGGGGCGGCGGCGTCCCAGAGCACCGTGCCGTCGGCGTGCAGCGCGCGTGCCCGGCCGAGCATGAGGTCGAGCGTGACGATCTCGAGCGCGCCGTCGGCGTCGAGGTCGGCGACGGCGACGCGCGAGGAGTTCGGCCGCGCGCGCGTTCCGTCGAACGAGCGCAGGTAGGTGCCGTCGGCGCGCCACAGCGAGCCCTCGTAGATCACCGCGACACCGTCGCTGCCGCCGAGGTCCGCGACGATCGGCGCCTCGAAGCGCTGGGTCGCTCGCGCATAGCCCATCGCGGGCGCCGATTGCTCCGCCGGCGCGTGGTAGTAGGTGCGGCGGATCGAGCCGTCGCGGCCATCCAGCGCGACGACGTAGCGGCAGCGGCGGTCGCCTGCCGCGGCGCCGGGGAACCGTGGACACTCGGTCAGGATCGAGAAGTTCTCCGAGGTGTAGCCACCGAGGACCGAAGGCGACTCGCCCGGTGCGAGGCGCGCGACGGAGAGCGTCATCCCGGCCGCGACCGCGACGCCGTAGTTGCCCGGCGTTGCCGTGAAGCCGTGCAGGTTCGGCGACAGCCACTTGACGGCTCCGGTGCGGCCCTCGAGCGCGATCATCCGCGCGTGGCCGAGCGAACCGGTGGGCGGCCAGTCGCGGTTGCACCCCGCGTGGATCACGATGTCGGGATGGCCGTCGTCGTCGATGTCGGCGATCGACGGCAGGTTGAGGCCGCCGAACTGTGGAGCGCAGTCGTCGTACGGCGCCGGGAATCCGTCCAGCGCCCACACGACGCTGCCGTCGCGCCCGTCCAGCACGCGAACCTTCTCGTTGTACGCGAGGTGCACGACATCGGTGACGCCATCGCCGTTCGCGTCGCCGATCGCCATCTCGAGGCTGAACACTCCGCCGTCGGCGTGCCACCGCGTGGCCAGCGCGAGCGGCGGTGGCGGCGGGAGCGTCGGCGGGGCGGCATAGCGGAACGCGCCGTCTGCGCCGAACGTCTCGACCGTCCCCTTGTCGGGGTCGCTCGTGCGACGCGCGGAGAGCGCCTCGCCGTCGGGATCGGCATCGTTCGCGAGCACGCCCGGCGCGGCGACGTCGAGCGTCGCGCCGAGCTTGACCTCGTATCGGTCGTCCTTCGCGAGGGGCACCGTGCCCGGCACGACACGGATGGCGAAGCGCGCGGCCGCGCTCGCTCCATTGCCGTCGCTCGCGCGGAGCGTCACGACGTGCTCGCCGAGGAGCGCCGCGGTCGGCGACCACTCGAGGAGATTCCCGGTCAGCGCGAGTCCTGCGGGCGGGTCGACGAGTTCGACGGTCACCGCATCGCCATCGGGATCGGTCGCGACGACGGCGCGCCGGAACTGACCACCGGTCGGAAGCGTCGCATCGGGCTGCGGCGCGATGAGCGGCGCGCGATTGCGCGCGACGACGTGCACGTCGAACGACCGGGCGTCCTGCGCGCCCGCGGCGTCGCGCACCCGCACGGTGAAGCGGTGCGTCGACGGCGACGCCGCGCCCGGCCAGTTGAGGATCGGCGACCCGGCCGGCGAAAAGCCCGCACCCGAGGGCGCTGCGTCGAGCGTGAACGTCAGCGTGTCGTATGCGTTGGCGTCGTTGGCCGCGACGCGGACCGCGAGCGGCTCGCCGACCTCGATCGTGCGATCGGGCGGCGCGGCGAGCGTCCTCGCGTCGTTCGCCTCGGGCCGCACGGTCACGTCCACCTCGTCGCTGCCTTCGAGCGCGCCGTCCGACACCGTCAGCCGGAAGCGGTAGCTGCCCGCCTGCGGGAACTGCACCTGCGTCGTCGCCGACGCAGGCGTGCCCAGCGTCGCGCTCGCCGGTCCCGCGACCTGCGACCACGCGTAGGCGAGCGACGGCGGCGCAGGCAGTCCGTCGTCGGTCGCGCTTCCGGAGAGCGTGGCGATCGACGGCAGGTCGATGGCCTGGTCGGGACCGGCGTCGACCACCGGCGCGAGCTGACCCGA
>DAOMBL010000074.1:0-10484 GCA_035427325.1 Casimicrobiaceae bacterium | reverse complement strand
GGTCGGCCTTCAGGCCGACATACTTCCTTCGCATCAGCACGAACCCCGTCGGGCTCAAGCCCGACCCACGGCGATGGAGTCGTGGGTCGGCCTTCAGGCCGACACATTTCGATCGCACCGGCACAGACCCCGTCGGGCTGAAGCCCGACCCACCGCGCTGGGTTGTGGGTCGGCCTTCAGGCCGACATACTTCCTTCGCATCAGCACGAACCCCGTCGGGCTGAAGCCCGACCCACAGCGGAGGGGTTGTGGGTCGGCCTTCAGGCCGACGCTCTTCATCGGATGGGCACCAACCCGTCGGGCTCGAGCCCGACCCACGGCATGTCCCGACCGCTGGTGGAATCCCGGGTGCAGCAGCGCGGCGCACGGCGCGACTTCGATCATGGCGAACGCTTCCCACGCCGCATCACGATGACGACTCCGATCATGTCGTGGCGCGCGCGCGCAGCGATGCGATTGCATACGATTCGCAACACGTGGCCGATGCACGCGCCTTCGTGTCGAAGGACAGGATGCGTGCGGCGTCCTCGTTCGCCGACCGGCCTTGCCGTCGACCGGCGGGCCGCGTACGATTCCCGCGACCACCCTGCTCGTCACTTCCGGCGCTGCGCGATCGCGCAGCGCCAGCGTACCGATCGTCCCGGTCGCGCCCGCGAGGTCGTGCAGGCGTCCATCAGCACTTCGAGCGCATGCCATGGCCGCGGGCAAGATCAGCATCGTCGTCGTTTCCGGAACGCTCGAACGGTTGCACATGGCGGCCATGATGGCCTCCGTGGGCGCGGTCAGCGGCAACGCCGTCACGGTGTTCCTGTCGATGAACGCGCTGCAGTATTTCCGCGTCGGCGCGAAGCCGCCGTCGCCCGAGGGCGCCTTCGGCGAACTCCTGGCCGACAAGAAGGCCCCGGGCTTCCTGCGGCTCTTCCAGAGTGCCGTCGACCTGGGCGACGCGAAGGTGCATCCCTGCTCGATGGCGATGGACGTGCTCGCCATCGAGCGCTCGGCGCTCGAGCCGTGGCTCGGGGAGCCCCTGGGCCTCACGCGCTTCCTCGCCGATGCCGAGGGCGCACAGGTGTGGAGTTTCTGAATGGCCGAGAGAATCATCATCGACGCGCGCGGCAGTTTCTGTCCCGGACCGCTCATGGAACTCATCGCCCGGCTGAAGTTCGGCCAGGTGGGCGAGGAGTTCGAGGTGCTGTCGTCCGACAAGGGCTCCGCGAGCGACATTCCCGAATGGGTGCGCAAGGTCGGGCACGAACTGCTCGACAGCCGGGAAGAGGCAGGCGTCTGGCACATCGCCCTGAGGAAGTCGAAATAGAGGAGGACGCGACATGAAGATCCTGATCGTCGGCGGCGGCATGGGCGGCACGATCCTCGGCAACAACCTGGCGCGCCGGCTCGCACCGGAACTGCGTGCCGGCAAGGTGCAGCTGACGATGCTCTCGGCGTCGGACAAGCACATGTACCAGCCGGGACTCCTCTACCTGTGCCTGGGCCGCATGACCCCCGACGAGCTCTACCGCGACCAGGCGAGCCTGCTCGAACCGGGCATCGAGTTCCACGTCGATCCCGTGGAGACCTTCGAACTCGACCAGAACCGGGTCCGGACGAAGGGTGGCAAGACGCACGGCTACGACATCCTCGTGATCGCCACCGGTTCGCGCGCGGTGCCCGAGATGATCCCCGGCCTCGCCGAACACGCCGAGAACTTCTACACCGAGGCGGCCGCCCTCAAGATGTTCCGGCGGCTGCAGTCGTTCCAGGGCGGCCGCGTGGTGATCGCGGTGGGCGTGCCGCACAAGTGCCCGATGGCCCCGCTCGAGATCGCCTTCATGCTGCACGACTACTTCAAGGACCGCGGGATCCGCGACAAGGTCGAGTTGCATTACACCTATCCGGTGGGTCGCGTGCACAGCCTGGAGAACGTCGCCAAGTGGGCCGCCCCGGAAATGGACCGCCTCGGAATCACCTACGAGACGTTCTTCAACATGAAGGAGGTCGACGGCGCCAAGCAGGTGGTGCGCAGCGAGGAAGGGAGCGAGGCGCGCTACGATCTCCTCGTCACGGTGCCGGCGCACAAGGGCATGGAGGTGATCGAGGGCAACAAGCTCGGGCCGGGCGGCTTCATCCCGACCGACAAGACCAAGCTCACGATGGAGGGGCGCAGCAACGTCTACGTGATCGGGGACACGACCAACATCCCGATCAGCAAGGCGGGCTCGACCGTGCACTACCAGGCCGAGACGCTCGGCGAGAACATCGCAGCGATCGTCAAGCTCGGCAGCCCGGTGCGCGAGCACGACGGCAAGGTGTTCTGCTTCATCGAGGTAGGCAAGGACCGCGCCACCTACGCGCAGTTCAACTACACCACGCCACCCGATCCCAAGGCGCCGACCCGCGCGGTCCACTGGTTCAAGATGGCCTACAACAAGCTGTATTGGACCAGCGCCCGCGGGCTCCTGTAGGGAGACGACCATGGACGAGGGCCAGGCAATCGAACTCGAACGGATCGTCGCCGCGGCGCGCGACTCGCTCACCGACGGGATGGTCGGCCGGCTCTCGGCCCCGGCGGCCGAGGGCATCGATCTCCTCGACAAGGTGAACCGCTCCGGCGTCGCCGGCGCGCTGCCGGCGATCTCGCAGCTGGTGGCCAACGGAGACCTCGAGCGGCTCGTGCAGCTCGCGCGCACCTACGGCGCGGCGCAGGACTCCCTGACCGACGAGATGGTGTCGCGCCTCGCCGGCACGGTGGCGGAATCGCTCTCGATGATGGACCGCCTGAACCGCGCCGGGCTCGATCGGCTGGTCGGCTCGATCGAGCGGCTCTCCGACCTCCTCGAGCGCACGCTGGGCGCGCTGGAGTCCGCCAACCGGACGATGTCGGGCGAACCCGCCTCCGCCGGCGGACTGGGCGGCGTCTGGGCGCTCATGCGCCAGCCGGAGAACCAGGAAACGCTGCGCTTCCTCCTGGCGTTCGGGCGCGCGTTCCGCAAGGGCTAGGGCCGGGACCGCTGCGCCGCCGCGCCGTCCCCCTCCCCGCCCACCGCCGCGCGGCGGAGGTCTCCTACGCCACGCGCGTGAGGCCCGGTCGGTCGGCAGCGCCGCCGCCGCTGTAGACGTTCAGGTACTTGAGACAGATCACCCGCAGGCACGAGGCGATGTTCTTGTCGTTCGCCACGAGGCAGCCGTCGTGCACGCGTTCGATGAGGCGCGGGAGCGGAAGCCGCGACTCCTTCGCCATGTCGTCCAGGACGTTCCAGAAGGCCCGTTCGAGGCAGATCGTCGTGCTGTGGCCGTGGATCCGGAATCCGCGCTTCTCGGGCACGAATTCGTTGATCTGCGAGGTCGTGCACGCGTTGAACATGTGGTCCAGCACGTCGTGGATCTCGGTGTAGATCTTCATCCGCCCCCCGCTCCGTTGGCAACAAATACCACCCCGTCCCACAGGCGATCCTCCTAGAATCGTCAGCATACGCCAAACGGCGCCCCGGCGCGGCGGGACGTCCCGGGGCAAGGAGAAACCGATGGAGTTCTTCCGCAAGACGCTCGATCCGGTGTTCGCGCTGGCCGCGATCGCCGTGCTCGACGTCTTCCTGTTCCTGCTGCTGGGCGCCTGGACCGTGGGCGGCGGCGAGACGATGATGACCGGCCTGATGGCGCAGGCCGCCCTCGGCGACGACCTGCAGCGGATCCCGTTCTGGAACATCGTCTTCCCGCCGCGCGCCGACTACTGGAAGATCTACATCAGCCTCGGCATGCTGTTCGGCGCCTTCGTCGGCGCGGTGCTCTCGAAGGAGTTCTACCTGCGCATGCCGCGCCGCGCCTCCGAGTGGCTGATGATCACCGTCGGCGGACTCCTGATGGGCATCGGCATCCGGATGGCGTACATCTGCAACGTGTCGACGTTCTTCGGCCTGCTGCCGGAGATGAACCTCGGCGGCTACCTCGCGATCTCGGGCATTCTCGCCGGCGCGTGGGTCGGCTCGCTCGTCTACAAGAAGATCCTGGAGGGTTGACGCTCATGACACCCGTCGTCGAGTGCCTGGTCGCGTTCGTGTTCGGATCGGTCGTCGGGCTCCTGATGCAGCGTTCGCGCTTCTGCAACACGGCGGCGCTGCGCGACGCCATCATGTTCAAGACCTACCGCAACACCAAGGCCATGCTGATGGCGATGATGATCCTCACCGTCGCGTTCACCGGCTTCATGAGCCTCGGTGCCGGCCATCCGATGGAGTTCGACGTCGGACTCAACACGTTCGCCGGCCTGTTCCTGTTCGGGATCGGCATGGTGCTCGCCGGCGCCTGCACCGTCTCCACGTGGGTCAAGACCGGCGAGGGGAACATCGGCGCGCTCTGGGCGCTCGTGTTCACGTTCGTCGGCATGTTCCTGTTCTCGCTCGCCTGGTCGTGGAATTGGTGGCCGCCGGCGCCGCAGGCGATGACCGGAGCGCCGAACCTGCCTGCGCTCCAGCTCGGCTTCGCGAACGCGCGCACGCTGCAGGACAAGCTCGGCGTCCCGGCCGTCGTGTTCGGCCTGGTCCAGTTCGCGGTGCTCTTCGCGATCTACCGGACCATCCTGCGCCGCGAGCGGGCGCAGCAGGAGAAGCACGACCGGCACCAGCGGGAAGCCGCGGTGCAGGCCGCCTGACGTCATCGCGAGGGAGCGAGCCATGGGACTGTTCGGGACGAAGAAGAAGGTCGAGGAGGGCCCGGCCGGCGGCGAGGCCGTGCTCGGTGACGGCCGTCGGGTCGCGATCGCGCGCCGCGTCGACTGCCGCGGCGACTCCTGCCCCCGCCCGCAGCTCATGACCAAGAAGGCGGTCGGCGAGATCGCCCCGGGGGGCGTGCTCGAGGTGCTCGTCGACAATCCGTCGTCGGTCGAGGCGCTGCCGCCGATGTGCAACGAACTCAACGCGACGCACCTCGAAACGATCAAGGACCCCGCCTGCTGGCGCGTGTACATACGGAAAGACTGAGCGAGGACACGATGATCACCCGCCTCGTCATGCGCGCGTTCGTGGCCGTGTCGGCGATCGCCGTCGTGGCCGGGCTCGCCTATGTCTATGTCAAGCCGCCGGAGGGCATGCACGTCTCGCGCGACGGCGTGCCGCTGCTGTCGCCGCCGGTGGCGCACCCCGGCACCGGGGAAGCGATCCCGCTCGAACGACTGGTGCAGCACTTCAAGGGAGGCGGACGATGAGCCTCGATCTCCAGACGATCGCGTACCTCGTGCTGTTCTGCGTGGCGTTCGGCGCGATGGCGCTCGCCTTCTTCAGCGACTCCCTCCGACCCGATGAATCGCGAGAGCCTCGTCTTCTGCGTGCTCGCGCTCGCCGCCGCGCTCGCCGTCTGCGCCCTGGGATTCCGCTGGGCCGCGCTCCCGGCCGCCGAACTCGAGGCGACCCGCCGCCCGGCGCAGGCGGAGACCCTGCCGGACGTCGATCTCGGCGGCGGATTCGGCAGGGTGTCGGTCATCGAACTCGTCGGCTACTATCTCGAGCATCCTCCCGCGCCCGCCGGCGCCTCTCCGGGTGCGGCTCCGGCTGCGACGAAACGCTTCGGGGGTTGCTGATCGTGCGGTTCGCACCGGTCTTGTTCGCGCTCGTCGCCGCGGAGGCGACGGCAACCGACGATTTCGCCTACGTGCGCGCCATGCCGGCGGAGGCGAAGGTCGTGGTGGTCGACACCCGCGCCCTGTCCGATTGCCGCGAGAAGAGCCTCGCCGGCGCCCGCTGCCTGCCCGCGGCCGACTTCCTCGGTCCGCAGCGCCGCCTGCCCGATGCGCGCAACCTGCTCTGGCTCCTCGGCACCGCGGGACTCGCCGGCGACGAGCACGTGCTCGTCGTCGGAGGGGACGTCGTCGCGCGCGACTTCGTCGCGGGACTTCTCCACGTCGCCGGCCAGCGTCGCGTCGATGTGCTCACCGAGCCGGTGGCCCGCCTCCTCGACGCCGGCGCGGCCGCGGCACCCGGCCGCGAACGCGCATCGATCCGCGAAGCCGTGTACGGAGCACCGATGCGCGACGAGCTGATCGTCCTGCGGAGCGAACTCGTCGCGGCCCGGCCGTGGCCGGCGGTGCTCGATGGCCGCAGCGAAGGCGAGTACTGGGGCGAGATCGCCCGCGTCGAGCGCACCGGGCACCTCCCCGGAGCCATCAGCCTGCCGGCGCAAACGCTGCGGGCGGCGCTCGATTCCAGATCCGCGCGGCCGTTGCTGCCGGCTCCATCCGCCGACGCGCCGGTCGCCTACGCCCACGATGCCTACGAGGGGTTCGCCTACCTGGCGCTGCTCGCCGCAGGACACGGCGTCAACGCACGGCTCTACGCCGAAGGTTGGGCCGAGTGGTCGTCCGACGGCGCGCTGCCGGCCGATGCGGTCGGGTACCGCGACACTGCGCCCATTCCCGTTGCGGCGGAAGCCGCGCCCGCGACCGGCGGCGCGATCCGCCTCGAACCTGCGCTCGCCGCCGCCCTCGTGTTCGCCGTCGCGGCGTTCGTCCTGGGTCGATGGTCGACGCACAGGCGACGCGCATGATCGACATCCTGTTCCACGTGGCGACCGAGGACGGTGCCCGGCTGTTGCTCCCCCTCGCCCGCGCCTGCCGGCGCGGCGGCCACGCATTCGCCGCGTTCTTCACGCACGAGGGCGTGCGGGGACTCGCGGACGCGGATCTCCGCGATGCGCTCGGCAATGCCCGCGCGGTCGTGTGCGAGGAATCCTGGCACCGCTTCCGCGGCGGCGACCGCTGCCCGGTCGAACTCGGGAGCCAGACGGTCAACAGCGCGCTCGCCGGCGAGTCGCGCCGCGTGGTGAGCCTGTGAGCGCGCGGACGATCCTGGTGCTCGCGCGCCGCGACCACGCGGAAGCGATGCGCGTCGCGGCCGGACTCACGATCCTCGGCCACGCGGTCGGCCTCGTCGTCATGGACCGCCCGGTCGACGAGACCCCGGAGAACGCGGCCAACGCCGAACTCCTCGAACTGAGCGGCATCGAACCTGCGACGACGGTCGCCGCCATGGCCGGCGACCTTCCGCTCCTCGACGCGGACGCGCTCGCGCGGCGGCTCGCGGGCGCCGACGCGGTGCTCAGCCTGTGAAGATCCTCGAACTCGACACCGGTCTGTTTCCCGACGCCCAGACCGTGGCCGCTGCCCTGCGGCGCCTCGGGTCCGCGCACCGCGTGGACTCGATCGACCTCCGGCGTCCGGACATGCAGGATCGGGACTGGGACCGCGTCGTCGCGGCCATCCTGGACTCGGACCTGACGATCACCCTGTGACACGAGGAGTCAAGCGATGAAGACACGGTTGGCGTCAGCATGGACCACAGTCCTGGCCGGGCTGGTCCTCACGATGTTCGCGATCGCCCGGCCGGCAGCCGCCGCGGATCCGCTGGTGAACGTGGACTGGGTGAAGGCGAACCTCGGCAAGCCCGGGATCGTCTTCGTCGACTTCGCGCCGCCGGCGGACTACCTCCGCGGCCACATCCCCGGCGCGGTCAACAGCAACTACGCGAAGGACGGCTGGCGCGAGGAGCGCGCGAGCGACAAGGTGCCCGACATGCTCCCCGCGAAGCTCGATGCGGTCGGCGAGATGATCGGCAAGCTCGGCATCGACAACAACACGCACGTCGTGCTGGTGCCGGCCGGCACGTCGTCGACCGACATGGGTGTCGGCACGCGCGTCTACTGGACCTTCAAGGTGCTCGGCCACGACAACGTGTCGCTGCTCGACGGCGGGATGGCGGCGTGGACCAAGGACAAGAAGAACCCGCTGCAGGCGGGCGCCGCGAAGGTCGAGCCGAAGACCTTCAAGATCAACGTCCGCAAGGACATGATCGTCACGATGGACGACGTGAAGAAGGCGAAGGCCGCCGGCGTGCTGCTCGTCGACAACCGCCCCGAGGACCAGTTCGCCGGCATCAACCGCCACCCGAAGGCGACCGAGAGCGGCACGATCGAGGGGGCGAAGAACCTGCCCAACGGCTGGCTCACCGTCAACGGCGGCGGCGAGTTCCGCAACAAGTCGCAGCTCGACCAGCTCTACAAGGTCGCGAGCGTCCCGACCTCCGGCGACCAGATCAACTTCTGCAACACCGGTCACTGGGCGTCGGTCGGCTGGTTCGTGTCGAGCGAGCTGATGGGCAACAAGAAGGCGAAGATGTACGACGGCTCGATGGTCGAGTGGACGATGCTGAAGGGCGGCCCGGTCGAGCAGAAGGTGAAGCTGCAGTAGCCGGTGCCCCGGCGCCTCTTCCTCGCGTTCGCGGCCTGGGCGGCCATCGTCGCTCCGGCCGCGGCGCAGGGCGAGCACGAGCGGCGGCTCGCGGCGGAACTGTCGGTCGTCGCGGGCGACCTGCGCCGCCTGGAGGCGGCCGATCGGCTGCCGCCGCAGCGCGAAGGACTGCGCGCGCGAATCGCGGGGGCGCTGGCCTCGCTGGGTTTGCTGCTGCGGCGCGCGGGCGACGACGCCAAAGCGGCGACGAAGCTGCGCGACGCATGGACGCGCAGCGACATGCGCGAGTTCGGCGCCGCGCTGGACGCGCTCCGCCGGCGTCACCCGTTCGACGCGCGCAGCCTCCTGCCCGAACGTTCGACCGCCGCGCAGCGTGCCGTGGGCGAGGCGATCCACCGCGAGGCCTGCGCCGGCTGCCACGACGCGCCGGCGGCCGACGCGAGGCTGCCTGCGCTCGACCTCCGCGCCGAGGTGAAACGGATGCCGCGCGAGGAGTTCGCGGCGCGCCTCCTGCTCGGCGTGCGCGGCGACCGCAGCACGGCGTTCCACAATCCGTTCAGCGACCTCGAACTCGCGGCCCTGTTCGCGTGGTACGAGGACGCGCAACCCGGCGATCGGACGAGGTGATGGTGCGCGAGCGTCCGGCGACGCGCTCCGCGCCCATCTCCGCCCGAGCTACCCGAGACACTCCGGCGGGCACCCGCGGTCCCAGAGCGCGTCCGGGCGCCGCGCCCGGTCGCGGTATTCCGCCTTGTCGGGCGCGGGACCGATGTCGCCCCACCACAGGTGCGAGCAGCCCGATCGCCAGGCCATCTCGTCGGCGATCGTCGTGCCGTGCGCGCGGCACGCCGCGTCGAGCGCCTCGAAGGCGCGCCGCACCGCCGCGTCGGTGGCCGCGTCCTTCGCGTGCAGCCAGTCGTAGCACGCGCCCGAGAGCGCCTCCATCTGCGCGACGAAGGGATAGTTGTCGCGCGTGCGCTGCCAGGCGTCGATCCACTCGTCGGTGACGAGGCGCACGGAAACCGCGCGCGCCTCGCGCATCGATTTCGCGGTCGTCATCATCATGTGACGCATCAGTTCGGCACGCGCATGCGTGGCGCGGGCACGTCGCGACGCGTCGCGCGCGGCGGCGATGTCGGCCCGGGCCTCGCGCGCGAGTTCGGTCGTGTAGTCGGTCATTGCAGGACTCCCGAAAGAAGCTGCCCCGTCATGACGAGGTGCGCGAGGTCGTCGGCGCCCATCCCCCCGGTCGGCCGGTCGGCGACCTTCCGACCGCCCTTGAGCACCGCCACTCGCGTCGCCACCTCGACGACCTCCGCCATGTTGTGGCTGATCAGGACGACGGTCGTGCCGCCGCGGTTCAGTTCGCGGATGAGGTCGAGCACCTGCCGGCTCTCCGCGACGCCGAGCGCCGCCGTGGGCTCGTCCATGATCACGAGGCGGGCGTTCCAGCGCAGCGCCCGGGCGATGGCGACCGCCTGCCGCTGGCCGCCCGAGAGCGTGTCGACCGCGCGGTCGGCGTCCTCGATCGCGACGTTGAGCCGCGCGAGGTAGCCGCGCGCTTCCGCGCGCATGCGCCGCTTGTCGAGGAGCGGAAGACCGGCCACCGATCGGGTCAGCTCGGCGCCGATGAAGATGTTCTGCCAGATCGGCTGGCGCGGAGCGAGCGCGAGATCCTGGTAGATGGTCGCCACGCCGGCCGCGAGCGCTTCCTGCGGCGAGTCGAAGCTCGCCCGGGCGCCCTCGATCTCGATGGACCCTTCGTCGGGGGCGTGCGCGCCGGACAACACGCGCACCAGGCTCGACTTGCCGGCGCCGTTGTCTCCGCAGATCGCGAGCACATCGCCCCGCGCGACGTCGAGGTCGACGCCGCGCAGGGCCTCGACGGCGCCGTAGCGCTTGCGGATGCCGGTGAGCCGGACGAGCGCGTGGGGGTTCGCAGCCGCTCCGTCACGATGCCGCGATGCGCTCCCCGCCCCGACCTCGGTACCCGCCATGCGCCGGCCGAGCCTACTTCGCGAGGAACTTGTCGACGTTCGTCGCGTCGACCAGCACCGAGTCGACCCACAGGTACGGGCCGCTCACCACCTTCTCCCTCGGGACCTTCTGCACGACGATCCGGTTGAGCGCGTCGACCGCCTGCACGCCCATCGATTCGAACGGAATCGCCACCGTCGCGGTGAACAGGCTGTCCGGATCCTTGATGCGGCGGTACGACTCCTGCCCGCCGTCGACGCTCACCATCGTCACGTCG
>DAOMBL010000073.1:0-10541 GCA_035427325.1 Casimicrobiaceae bacterium | reverse complement strand
CCAGCCGCGCGGCGCTGTCCGGATCGGCGCCGCCGATCGCGCTGAACAGCCCCCGCAGCAGCACCTCGCCCGCGGCGTTGAGGTCGATCTTCGCGGACTCGTCGGTCGCCACCACCGCGATCGCGACGCCTTCGTCCTCCCAGGCGCGCGGCGTGCCGTCCGGCGCCCACGCGCCGGGCACGCGCGGGCGGCCGAGTTCGTACGCGGTGCGCTCGATCGCGCCGTCGGCGGCGGCACGCGCCTTCGCGACGCCGGCGGAGTTGCCCGCGGCGAGCGCCTCGGTGCGCATGCTGTACGCGAACGATGCCGCCATCGCGGTCAGGAGCACCGTCGACCAGAGCGCGAGCACGAGAGCGATGCCCGCCTGGCGATCCTTCGTCGCGAAGGGCTGGCGAGCGGCACGCTGCGCTCGCCGCGAGAAGCGCGCATGGGGTGCGTCCGGATGGCGCATGGCGTTCATCCCCGCGTGCAGCGCGCGCGCACGTTGTCCCAGCCCCGGCAGCCGGCCTCCGGGTCTTCGCGCGGCGCCACGTAGAACGTCGGCCACTTCGCGCCGCCTTCGGTCTCGACGTCGATGCGGATCAGCTGCGGCAGCCGCTGCGTGTCCTGCCAGCGGTCGCGCCACGCCGGTTCGGCGCCTCCGGTGCGCGACGCGCCGGGGTCGAGGCCGAGATAGGCGAAGGTCACCGACCGGATCCCGGTCGCGAGCACGGAATGCTCGGCGCCGCCGAAATCCGGCATGGCGGCCGCGGTGACGTCGGGCACCATGCGATCGACGACGAGGCTCGGCCCGCCCTCGGCCTCCACGACGCGCAGCCGGTAGTACCACACGCCGCCCCCCTGCACGCGCGCGGGGAGTGCCGCGGCGTAGCGCATTTCATCGCGGTCTCCCGCAAAGAGCAGCGGCCACTCCGGCATCTTCTTCATCCGCTGCCCGTGCTGGCCTTCGAGCGTCGCGCGCAGGAATTCCTGTGCGGTGCGCATCGACGCGGTCTCGGCGGCCTTCGCCTCGCCCGCGTCCCAGCTCCGCCCGGACATCGCAAGCGAGCCGAAGAGCGTCGCGGACAGGAGCGCGAGGAGCGCGAGCGCGACGAGCAGTTCGACGAGCGTGAAACCGCCCTCCCGCCGTGGGTCGGGCTTCAGCCCGAGATGGCCGCCACCGCGCCGTGGGTCGGGCTTCAGCCCGACATGGCCGCTCCGTCGCCGTGGTTCGGGCTTCAGCCCGAGATGGCCGCCACCGCGCCGTGGGTCGGGCTTCAGCCCGACATGGCCGCTCCCTCGCCGTGGGTCGGGCTTCAGCCCGACGAAATTCGATTCGCGACTCGTCGTCACGGCCCGCCCTCCCGCCTGGCGAGCTTGAGCGTCGAGAGCGCGAGCGTGCGTTCGCGTCCGCCTGCGCCGGGGTAACGGACTTCGACGCGGATCCTGTAGAGCTGCGTGGGAGAAACGGGCTGCGGACCAGCGGCGGTCTGGGCGGCGTCAGGCGCGACGTAGGGCTCGACCGTCGTCGTCCACGCGATGCGCCCGTCGTCCTCGGTCCCCGACTCGCCCGCGAGCCGCGCCCCGCCGCGCGCCGCGTCGAGGCGACTCTGCGCGACGAGCACCGCCCGGCTCACGTCCTCGGCGACGCCGGCGTTGCCGAGCGCACCGCCGATCAGGCGGAAGATCGCGGTCGCGACGAGCGCGAGGATCACGAAGGCGACCAGCACCTCCAGCAGGCTAAAACCGCGATGCGCGTGTCGCGGGGCGTGCATCAGTCGAGGATCGCGACGCGACCGGTGAGCCAGTCGACGTCGACTTCGTATTTGCGCTCGCCCGACGACACGGTGACGCGTCCGCCGTTGCTGCCGCCGTCGGGAAAGAAGCGGATCGCGCCGCGCTTCCCGGAGACGAGGTCGGACTGCGCGGTGAAGAGCTTGAGATCGACTTTCGCCGGCAGCGCGATTTCGCGCGCGTCGTTCGCGACGTGGAAGCTTCGCGCCTCGAGGTCGAGCGTGAGCGTCGTCTCCCGTCGCGCGGCGACCGCTTCGCTACGCGCGAGACGAAGCCCCGCGGCGATCTGGCGCGCGGCGGACTTGAGTTCGCCGGTCGTCGCTCCCTGCCCCGAGACCATCGGCACGACGAACGCTGCGCCGATCGCCATGATCGACAGCACGACGAGGATCTCGATCAGCGTCAATCCGCGCGACAGGTGTCGGGCTGAAGCCCGACCCACAGTCGTGCGTCGCGATCGCGGATCCGACCGGAGCGTTGCCATCGGGGAGGGTTCTCACGCGGCGCGCCTGCCCGGCGTCATTCCGCGCTCGTGATGTCCTTGTTCGCGCCCTCGCCGCCTTCCTTGCCGTCGGCGCCGAGCGAGACGATGTCGTAGGCGCCCTTCTGGCCGGGCGCGCTGTAGCGGTACTCGTTGCCCCACGGATCCTTCGGAATCTGGGCCTTCTTCCAGTAGGGACCGTTCCAGTTGGACGCACCGGCCGGTGCGCTGACGAGCGCCTGCAGGCCCTCGGACGACGACGGATAGCGGCCCGTCTCGAGCTTGTAGAGGTCGAGCGCCTGCGCGATCTGGCTGATCTCGATCTTCGCCGCGTCCGCCTTGGCCTTCTCGCCGCGCCCGATGAAGTTGCCCCCGACGATGCCGAGGACGACGCCGATCAGGACCAGCACGACGAGGATCTCGATCAGCGTCATGCCGCGTTCGAGGCGGGTCGGCACGCGGCGGCGGAGGATGTTCAGGTTCATGAGTGTCACCATCTGGCGACAGCGGGCGCCATGCCCGCGATCGCGGAAAGGATTAGACCGGGTTCATCCGACAAGTTCGCTCATGCCCATGACGCCGAGCAGGATCGAGAACACGATGCCGCCGATCAGGACGGCGAGTCCCAGGATCAGCGCGGGTTCGAGAACCGCGAGGAAGCGCTTGATGGCGACCTGGACCTCGCGGTCGTAGACGTCCGCGACGCGGCCGAGCATTTCCTCCAGGCGGCCGGACTCCTCGCCGACCAGGATCATCTGCGTGGCGAGTTTCGGCCACAGGCCGGTCTCCGCGAGCGGACGCCCGAAGCCCTTGCCCTCGCGCAGGCGGGCGGTCACGCCCTCGAGCGAGGCGCCCATCACGGCGTTGCCCATCGTTTCCTTGACGATCGACAGGCCCGCGAGCAGCGTCACGCCGTTGCCGAGCAGCGTCGCGAGCGTGCGGGAGAAGCGCGCGACCTCGACCTTCGCCACGAGATCGCCCACGATCGGCAGCCGAAGGAGCCGCGCGTCGACGCGCGCCTTGAACGCCGGGGCGCGGAACCGGCGGCGCAGCCACCACGCGAGCGCCGCGGCCACGACGAGCATCGCCCACCACCAGCGCTTGAGCGCGGTACCCGCGAAGATCACCACCTGCGTCGCGAACGGCAGCGCCTTGCCCGCCTGCGCGAAGGTCTGCTGGAACTGCGGCACGACGTAGACGAGCAGGATCATCACCGACATCACCGCGACGCCGATCAGGATCACCGGGTAGATCAGCGCGCTCTTGACCGTCTCGCGCAGTTCCTTGTTGCGCTCCATGGTGTCGGCGAGGCGCGTGAGCACCGTCGCCAGCGCGCCGCCCGCCTCGCCCGCGCGCACGATGTTCACGTAGAAGCGCGAGAAGGTCTCGCGACGCGCGTCGAGTGCCTGGGACAGCGCCTTGCCGCCGCGCACCTCGTCGCGGATGCCCTGCAGCAGGCCGGTGACCGCAGGCGTCGGAGCGAGGCCGATCAGCGTCTCCAGCGCGCGGTCGAGCGGGAGCCCCGCGCGAAGCAGCGTCGCGAGTTCGCGCGTGAGCGCCATCAACTGGTCGAGCGGGACCGACTTCGCCTCGAACAAACTGCGGCGCGGCTTCCTCGCGGCGCGACCGGACGCGGGAGTCGGCGCGCCGGTCGCCGGCGCGACCTGCATCGGCATCAGGCCCTGGTCGCGCAGGCGGTCGAGGATCTCCGCCTCGTTCGCGGCGTCGAGTTCGCCCGAGGACACCGCGCCACCGGGTGCGACCGCCTTGTATCGATAGAGAGGCATCGCGTCAGGCTGCGGGTCGGGCGGACGCGCCGGCGGTGCGTCGGGCTGAAGCCCGGACGATGTGTCGGGCTGAAGCCCGACCCACAGCCTCCTGGCTTGTCGGGTTGAAGCCCGGGCCATGCGTCGGGCTGAAGCCCGACCCACAGGAGATGACGCCCGACCCACAGGAGATGACGCCCGACCCACAGGAGATGAAGCCCGAGTCACAGCGGCGGGGTCGTGGGTCGGCCTTCAGGCCGACATGTTTCTCGGTCATCGGCACGAGCCCCGTCGGGCTGAAGCCCGGGCCATGCGTCGGGCTGAAGCCCGACCCACAGGAGATGAACCCCGACCCGGCGAATGGGGACCGCTGCGCATGTCAATCCTCGCGCGTCGCGCGGAGGACCTCCTCGATCGTCGTGACACCGGCAACCGCCTTGCGCAGCCCGTCCTCGTACATCGTGAGCATGCCCTCGCGCACCGCCTCCGCCTTGAGTTCGGAGGCGGTCGCGTGGCGCATGACGAGCGAGCGGATCGCATCGGTCATCGGCATCACCTCGATGATCGACACGCGGCCGGTGTAGCCGGTGTTCGCGCAGCTCGCGCAGCCCTTCGCGTGGTAGAGCGTCACCGGGCCGCCGTTCGTGAAACGCCTGAGGCCCGCGTGCTCGACCATTTCAGGCAGCGCCGTGTACGCTTCCTTGCAGTGCGGGCACAGCGTGCGCACGAGACGCTGCGCCTGGATGCCGACGACGGTCGAGGTGAGCAGGTAGTCGTCGACCCCCATGTCGAGCAGGCGGTTGACGGTCGAGGGCGCGTCGTTCGTGTGCACCGTGGACAGCACCAGGTGGCCGGTGAGCGCGGACTGCACCGCGATCTGCGCGGTCTCGAGGTCGCGGATCTCGCCGATCATGATGACGTCGGGATCCTGGCGCACGATCGAGCGCAGCGCGTTCGCGAACGTGAGGTCGATCTGCGGCTTGACCTGGATCTGGTTGATCCCCGGCATCTGGTACTCGACCGGATCCTCGACCGTGAGGATCTTGACGTCGGGCGTGTTGAGTTCGTCGAGCGCGGTGTAGAGCGTCGTCGTCTTGCCCGAGCCGGTGGGCCCGGTGACGAGCAGGATGCCGTTCGGCTGCTTCAGCGCGCGCATGAAGCGCTCGAGCGTGTCGGGCAGGAAGCCCAGCCTGGCGAAGTCGAGCGCGACGCCGCCCTTGTCGAGGATCCGCATCACGACGCTCTCGCCGTGCATCGTCGGGACGGTCGAGACGCGCAGGTCGATTTCCTTCCCCTGCACGCGCAGCCGGATGCGGCCGTCCTGCGGCAGCCTGCGTTCGGCGATGTCGAGGTTCGCGAGGATCTTCACCCGCGAGATCACCGCGGCGGACAGGCGACGGGGCGGCGTCTCGACCTCGTGCAGCACGCCGTCGATCCGGTAGCGCACGGCGAGCCGGTTCTCGAACGGCTCGATGTGGATGTCGGAGGCGCGCGCGCCGAGCGCGTTGGTGATGAGGAGCGATACGAGCCGGATCACCGGCGCCTCGGACGCGAGATCCTTCAGCTGCTGCACGTCCGCGTCGAACGCGATCTCGTCGCCGCGCATCTCGACGTCGTCGCCGACGATCTGGCCGACCGCGCTCTTGCCGCTGCCGTAGAGGCGTTCGAGCGCCGCGTCGAGTTCGGCGGGCACCGCGACCATCGGCCGGACCCTCCGGCCCGTCACCATCGCGAACGCGTCGATCGCGTACTCGTCGGTCGGATCCGCCATGGCGAGCACGAGTTCGTCGGCGTCCTCGCGCACCGGCAGCGCGCGCGCGTCGCGCAGGAAGCGCGCGGAGACGCGCTCCTCGAGGATCGGCAGCTCCGGATAACCCGTGCCGTCGAGGAGCGGCAGCCCGAGTTGCGCGGCGAGCGCGTCGGCGACGTCGCGCGGCGCGACCAGCCCGAGCGTGACCAGCAGCGAGCCCAGGCGCTCGCCGGACTCCTGCTGGAGACGCAGCGCCCGCTCGAGCGAACCCGCGTCGAGCTTGCCGCGCCCGATCAGCAGTTCGCCCAGCCGCGCCTTCGTAACGGACATCGCGCGCGGCCTATCGAACACCCGCCCGAGGCGCGCTAGCGCACCGCGACAGCCGGGGCCGCGTGCGGTACGGATGACGGGCGGGAACCCTGGCCCCGCGATCCGGACGGACGGCGCGACCCGCGAGCCGCCCGGGACGGCGGGCGCCTCCGAAGGCAAACGCCGTCGCGGAGCGTTCGCCGCTTCCGGTCGTCTCTGCTGCGCGCACCGCTGGGTCAGGCAACGATCTGCTCCGAATGTCGAGGCCGGGTTCGATCCACCGCGCGCCTTCCGAGTTCAACATTCTATCAGCGGCCGGGGGGTGGCAGCCGAGAAATCGTTCTGGAGCAAGGACTTAGCATCGACAACGTCGTGCCCCGCCACCGCGTTGTCGCCCACAGGACGCCCTCGGACAACGCCTTTCCCCTCCCGGTTCATGAAATCGGGGGGCCTCGCCCGGGACGACCCCGCGAAGCTCGACGAGGCAGGCAGCAGCACTAACTCGCAGGCACGCCGCCCGACGGCAGCCGTGCGCCGCCGGTCCGATGAAGTTGCTGCGCGCGGCGACGCCGGTCGACCGATGGGGCGAAGGCCGATCCCCGCGCCACCCCCGCTCACGCTGCGGCGAACGCGCGCTCGGCGGACCGCACCGTTTGCGCGATGTCGGCGTCGGAGTGCGCGACCGAGACGAAGCCCGCCTCGTAGGCCGACGGTGCGAAGTAGACGCCGGCGCCGAGCATCGCGTGGAAGAAGCGGTTGAAGCGCTCCTTGTCGCAGGCCATCACCGCATCGTAGCTCGCGGGCACCGACGGCGCGAAGTAGAGGCCGAACATCCCGCCGACGGCGTTCGCGCGGAACGCCACCCCGGCCTGCTTCGCGGCGGCCTCGAGTCCGTCGACGAGCGCGCGCGTCTTCGCCGCGAGCGCCTCGTAGAAGCCCGGCGCCTCGGTCAGTTTCAGTGTCGCAAGCCCCGCCGCGACCGCGACGGGATTCCCCGACAGCGTGCCTGCCTGGTAGACCGGCCCGAGCGGCGCGATCTTCTCCATGATGTCGCGCCGGCCGCCGAACGCGCCGACCGGCATGCCTCCGCCGATCACCTTGCCGAGCGTCGTGAGATCGGGCGTGATGCCGAGCATGCCCTGCACGCCGCGCGGATGCACGCGGAATCCGGTCATCACCTCGTCGAAGATCAGGACCGCGCCGTGACGGTCGCAGGTCGTGCGCAGCGCGACGAGCCACTCGCGCGAAGGCACGACGAGATTCATGTTGCCGGCGACGGGCTCGACGATGACGCCCGCGATCGCGTCGCCGTCGGCGGCGAACGCGCGCTCCAGCGCATCGAGGTCGTTGTAGGGCAGCACGACCGTCTGGTTCGCGATTTCCGGAGGCACGCCCGCCGACGAGGGCTGCCCGAACGTGAGCGCCCCCGATCCGGCCTTCACCAGCAGGCTGTCGCCGTGGCCGTGGTAGCAGCCCTCGAACTTGACGATCTTCGGACGGCCGGTGAACCCGCGCGCGAGGCGAAGCGCCGACATCGTCGCCTCGGTGCCCGACGACACGAGGCGCACGAGTTCGAGCGACGGGAGCCGGCGCACGAGCGTCTCGGCCATCTCGACCTCGGCCTCGGTCGGCGCGCCGAACGACAGGCCGTGGCGCGCGGCATCCTGCACCGCGCGCACCACGTCGGGATGCGCGTGTCCGACGATCGCCGGTCCCCACGAGCCGACGTAGTCGATGTAGCGCCTGCCGTCGGCGTCCCACACGTACGGCCCTTCGCCGCGCACGAGGAAGCGCGGCGTGCCTCCCACCGATCGGAACGCGCGGACCGGCGAGTTGACGCCGGCGGGGATCGTGCGCTGCGCGCGCTCGAACAGCGATTCGTTGCGGGTCATCGTCGGGTGTCCGGAGGTGGAATCGAAGGGGGACGGGACGCGGATCGGCCGTGCGAGAACGCAGCGACGATGCGCCGCGCCGCACGCTCGACCTCGCGCGGGTCGTCGTGTGCGAACAGCGCGCCGATCACGGCGATGGCGTCGACGCCTGCATCGGCGAGCCTGGCGGCGTTGTGTTCGTCGATGCCGCCGATCGCGACGATCGGGACGCCGAGCGAGGCCGCGCGCGGCACGAGGTCGAGGCTCGCGCGGCGCGCGCCGGGCTTGGTGCCGGAAGCGAAGAAGCTGCCGAACGCGACATGATCGGCGCCCGCGGCCACCGCGGCCGCCCCGCGCGCCGGATCGTCGTAGCACGACGCGCCGACGAGGCGGTCCTCGCCCATCGTCGCGCGCGCCTGAGCGACGCCGCCGTCGTGCTCGCCGACGTGCACGCCGTCGGCACCGACCGAGCGGGCGAGCGCAGGATCGTCGTTGACGATCGAGAGCGCGCCGCGCGACCGGCACAGCGCGACGATGGCCTCGGCCCGCGCGCGGCGCATCGACTCGCTGCCGGTCTTGCAGCGTACCTGGATCGCGCTCGCACCGCCGTCGAGCGCCGCCGCGCACTTCGCAACGAGCGAGGCGGTGTCGTCCGTGTCCGGCGTCACCGCGTAGAGGCCGCGGAGCTTCGCGAGCCGCGCCGCGCGGGCATCAGTGGCTCCCACGGGCGTCGGCGGGCCCTTCGCCCTCCGCCTCCTCGCTGCGGGCGTCGCTCTCCTCGCGCGCCCAGAACAGCCGGTCGGGCAGGAACTGGCCCATGCCCGGCCGGTAGGCCTTGCGCAGCGCGTTCCACGTGTAGTCCTGCGCCTCGCGCACCGCCTCCGCGAGTTCGAGTCCGTTCGCGAGCATCGCCGCGACCGCCGCCGAGAGCGTGCCGCCCGCCCCCTTGAACGGGCCGGGCAACCGTGCCCAGGTATCGGTGCGCACGACGCCGGCCTTGCCGTAGAGCGTGTTCACGATCTCGCGCGACGCCTGGTGGGTCCCGGTCACGAGCACGAACTCGCAACCCGCCTGCACCAGCCGCGCCACGCAGTCGGCGGCGGACGCCGCCTCCTCGTCGTCGTCGCCGGCGAGCAGGCGCAGTTCGAGTCCGTTGGCCGTGGCGATGGTCGTCTGAGGCACGAGCAGGTCGCGCAGCGCGTGCATCGCGGCATCGTGGAGCGGGCCCGCGGCGCGCCCGCCGGTGAGCGACGGATCGAGCACGAGCGGCACGTCGGGATAGTCGGCGAGCACCTCGGCGATCGCCGCGACGACCTCGACGTTCGGCAGCGCACCGATCTTGAACGCGTCGATGGGCATGTCCTCGAGCAGCGCCCGCGCCTGGTCGGAAACCCAGTCGGCGTCCATCGCCAGCGATCCCTCGACGCCGCGGGTGTCCTGCACGGTGATCGCGGTGCCCACCGAGAGCGGGTGGCAGCCCATGCTCGCGAGCGTCAGCAGGTCGGCCTGCAGGCCCGAGCCGCCGGACGGGTCCGAAGGTGCGAAGCTCAGGACGACGGGCGGCGAGCCCTGCAGCGGTTCATGGGTCACGCGACGATGGTACCCGGAATGGCGGCGTCGCGCGGCACGCACTCGAGGTACATGCTCACCGCTTCGTCGGGCTTGCGCAGGTCGATGCCGCGCATCGCGGGATGACGGCTCTCGCCGTAGCGAGCGACGAACGTGTCGAACCCCGCCTGCGCGGCGACCCGCGCGAAGGTCGGCGCGTCGTACTGCCACCGGCCCGCGAGCTTCATGCCGAGGTTCAGCACGTCCGCCGCGGTGCCGGTGGGCAGCGGGACGCCGACACCCACCGTCCAGAACCGGATCAGCGTGTCGGGATCGTCGAGGTACATGCGGGCGAAGCGCGCGAGATCGGGCGTGAGCACGCGCAGCGTGCCTCCGGGCTTCAGGATGCGCCGGCACTCGGCGAGGAAACCGCGCAGCGCGTCAGGCTCGAGCTGCGCGACGAAGTCCTCGCTGAAGATCGCGTCGGCGCAACGATCCGCGAAGGGGAGCGCACGCGCGAGGTCGGCGACGACCTCCGGCCGGCCGGACGGGTCGAGATCGACGTTGATCCAGCCGTCGAGCGGATACGGCCCCGAACCGAAATTGACGAGGATCATCGTTCCGGGACCGGCGAGGCGTCCATCCTATAATTGTGCCCGATGCGCCGCGTCGCGCTGCCGCTTCGGAGAACCGCGTTGAAGAAATACATGTGCCTGGTGTGCGGGTTCATCTACGACGAGGCGCTCGGCCTGCCGGACGAGGGGATTCCGCCGGGAACGACCTGGGACAAGGTGCCGCCGAATTGGACCTGCCCCGAGTGCGGCGCCCGCAAGGACGATTTCGAGATGGTCGAGTTCTAGGGCCTCTTGCCGCCTGATGGTGCGCGCCGGATCGCGGCCTGCCGGGCATTGGCGCGGACCCCGTCGGGCTGAAGCCCGACCCACCGCGACGCGCTTGTCGGGCTGAAGCCCGACCCACAGTGGCGCGCCTGTCGGGCTGAAGCCCGACCCACAGTGGCGCGCTTGTCGGGCCGAAGCCCGACC
>DAOMBL010000072.1:0-10600 GCA_035427325.1 Casimicrobiaceae bacterium | reverse complement strand
CCGCGCGATGCGAGCCGTTCGCTGCACCTGCGCCAGCTCCTGCCGATCCTGCGCGTGCGCGGAGTCCGCTTGCTGTCGTTGCAAAAGGGCCGGCGGAGGTGCAGCTCGAGTCGCTTCCGGGCGATGTCTCGGCGCGTCCGCTCGGCGCACGCTTCGGCGACCTCGACGATCTCGTGTCCGCGATGTCGCAACTGGATCTCGTGATTTCGGTGTGCACGGGCCCTGCCCACATCGCCGGTGCGATGGGCCTGCCCGTGTGGACGATGGTCTGCGAGCCTCCCGACATGCGCTGGCTCGTGGGGCGGGAGGACAGTCCGTGGTATCCGTCGATGCGTCTGTTCCGGCAGCGCACGGCCGGGCACTGGGACGATGTCGTCGAGCGGGTCGCAGCGGCACTCGAGCAGGGAACGGCGCTCGACTACCGTCAGCCAGCGGCCGGGATCGTGCTGGGGGATGAAGGACGGTGTGCGGCCGAAGACGGCGGAGAGGATCGCGGGCTGGCACAGGACGCGGAAACGCCCTTGGGCACCTCGATGACGGACGTCGACGCCCGTGATCTCGATCAGGTTGCACGCGCCGCGGCCTCGCCAGGTGCGCACCTCGGATGCCTGCTTGCGCTCGCCAGGCCCGGCGACGTGATCGCCGTGCTCGGCGCCGGCATCGGCGCGGAAGCGGCGCCGCTCCGCGGTCGGCGCAGCGGGATACCTCTAGGCGCACGAGACGGACGCGCGCGCGAAGAATGCTCGTCCAGAACCTCGCCGCGAACGGCATCGGGAACGCGGGCGTCATCGAGGAACGGCCAGTGGCGCAGGTGGAGCCGCGGAAGGCTCCGGCGCCGATGGGGTGGACGATCTGTGCGTCGATCATCTCGATGGCGTCTTTGCGGGCGGTGGAACGAGTGCCTGGGCGATGGTCGAGGGTGCGATCGAAACGCTCTGGCGATGCCGGCCCTGGCTCGTGCTGGCATGCGCCGATGACGAGGAGTTGCGCCGGGTCGCCGAACGGTTGCGCGAGTGCTCGTACCGGATCGGGTCGCTGCGCAACGGCGAATCGCTTTCCGCGCAGCCCGCGCCAGCCGACGCGGAGGCGGCATGCGATGCGCCACGGTGGCTGGTTGCGTTGCCGGAGGAATCCGCGCGGCACGCATTTCCGGAGCCCTGTGTAGAATGGCGACAACGGCGCGCGTGCGCGCTACGGGTCGATACCGGGGGAGGACGATGGGGCTGCTTGGTCTGGTGGATACCAAGGAAGTCGAGGCATTTGCCAACACGCTCGCCGAAGACCTGGGCCGTCGCTTCCCGCCGGCGTCCGAGCAACGCACCGACGCGGGCGCGAAGCACCAACTCGGCGTCATCCTCGAAGGCCTGGGTGTGAGGGCCGCGCGGTTCCGGGACGAGAAGCGCCTCGGACTCTACAAGAAGGCGAAGCTCGGCAACGTGTTCCGATGGAAACTCAAGGAACTCGGCTACAGCGCTGAATTCGTCGACAAGGCGACGACGGCGATCGTCACGCGAGTCGCGACGAAGTGACCTGCAGGAATGGACGACGGGGGATTGCGTGCAATGGTCGCTCTGGATTTCCTGGAAAGCGACCGCGATGTCGTGCGCTCGATGACCCGTTCGCCGCCGGGTTTCGGGGCGCCCGCGAGGGGAAGGGTCGGGGCCCGATCGACGTTTGAAGCAAGACGTGGAAGTCGGTGCCAGGTTCACCGGTGTCCCCCGGGAGGGGGATGCCGCGGCGGCACGATATGTGCTTGGTCATGCGCGATGGACCTGACCGCGAGAGCGACGTCAGGATCGGCGCGGGAGGTTGGAAGTCGATGGCGGTTGTCGGCATGGGGCCGCGCGATGCATGCCGGGGCCTGCGCCGTCTCGCCTGGCGTGTTTCCGGGGCCGGGCGTCAACCGCTTTGCGATTGGAGCATCGTCGACGGTGTCGAACGGCGGTTGCGCCGCCGAAGGCTTTGGTTCGCGCGTCGCGCATTGCCTGGGAGTGATGCCTGGCAAGGCGGCCGGGAAAATCGACTCCTTCGGGGAGTTGCTCGAGCAGTCGCTGGTTTCGCCTCAACAACCGAACCACGCCGTCGTCTCACCCTGTACGTTCATCCTTGCCGATGCTGGGACGCGTTCTCACTGATCTGAACCGGGCGTGGCGGCAGCGGCGCGCTGCGGACCACATGAATCGGGCCGGGTCGACCGATGGACGAGTCCCCCTGTCGACGGCATCCATTGGGTGGCACGTCTTCGGGGAGACCGGCGCTCTCCAGGCGGGCTTCGATGTCGCTGTGGTCATGCCGACGATCGTGCGCCCCACGGTACTCGCCGCCGTCCAATCGGTGTTCGATCAGTCGTCCTCGATCCGAATTCAGCTGTTGGTCGGAATTGATGCACCATTGAACTCCGACCGGCACCTCGTCGAACTGCTCCGTCGCACGCCTTCGCACGTCACTGCGTTCCTGTTCTATCCCGGCTACTCGACCTCCGTGAGGCACGGCGGCCCCCAGTTGGCGCGCGACGGCGGTTCTCTGCGGTCCGCCCTCACCTATCTGGCCAATGCTCGCCGTGTGGCGTACCTCGACGACGACAACTGGTGGCATCCGGAGCATCTGAGCACGATGCTCCAGGCGATCGAAGGGCACGATTGGGCCTACTCCCTTCGCTGGTTCGTCCACCACCAGTCGCGTGAGCCGATCTGTCCGGACATCTGGGAATCCGTCGGCCCGGGGAAGGGAGTGTGGACCGACACGTTCGGTGGCTGGGTCGATCCGAATTGCCTGATGATCGACAAGATCGCCTGCGACGGTGCGATACGGTGGTGGTGCACGCCTTTGACCGGAGATGTGAAGGGAATGAGCGGGGACCGCCGCGTTTACGACTATCTTCAGCATCAGAGTTCACCGGGCAGCACCGGGCGCCCTACAGCCTTCTACACGCTGCAGCCCGACGACCCGATCCATTCGACGAGAGTCGGCCTCATGGGTTCCGCCTACGTCGACGCGGACCGCAAGGCCAAGCAATCGCGCACCTAGGCGCCCATGTCGTCCGCGCGCATGGAACGCGATGCCCCCGCGTTCGTCTCCAGGACGCAACGACCACGAACACAACGGAGCTGACATGGCTGTAGCGATCGTGACCGGTTCGGGCGGACTGGTGGGGGGTGAGGCTTCGCGCATGTTCCTGTCGCGGGGCATGACCGTGGTGGGAATCGACAACGACATGCGCCGCGTCTTCTTTGGTCCATCGGCCAGCACGCAGTGGCAAGTCGATCTTCTCAAGAAGCGGCATGGATACGTCCACCACGACATCGACATTCGAGATGCGAGTTCGATAGCGAGGCTGTTGGATCGCTATCGAAAGGACGTTTCGGTAGTCGTGCATTGTGCCGCCCAACCGTCGCACGATTGGGCCGCACGGGATCCGGTCGCCGACTTCACCGTGAACGCCAACGGGACATTGACGCTCCTCGAGGCGGCACGCGCGTCGGCGCCGGAGTCCGTGTTCATTTTCGTCAGCACCAACAAGGTGTATGGAGATCGACCCAACCAGCTTCCATTGGTGGAGCTCGAGACGCGATTCGAGCTCTCGCCCGACCATGAATGGCATGCCCAGGGAATACCGGAATCGATGCCGATCGACCAGACGCTGCACAGCGTATTCGGTGCGTCGAAAGTCGCGGCCGATGTGATGGTGCAGGAGTACGGGCGCTACTTCGGCATGCGCACGGCCTGCTTCCGGGGCGGATGCTTGACCGGACCGGGACACTCCGGTGCGCAGTTGCATGGATTCCTCGCCTACCTCATCCAGTGCGCGGTTACCGACACTCCGTACACTGTTTTCGGATACAAGGGCAAGCAGGTGCGCGACAACATACACGTCGCGGACCTGGTCGAGGCCTTCTGGGCGTTTTTCCAACGCCCCCAGATCGGCGCTGTCTACAACATGGGCGGCGGTCGGCACTCGAACTGCTCGGTGGTCGAGGCGATTGCGATGGCCGAGGCGCTCACCGGCCGGCCGATGCGACATGAGTACAAGGAAGACAATCGGATCGGAGACCACGTTTGGTGGATCAGCGACGTCCGCCGGTTCCAATCGCAGTATCCCGAGTGGAAACAGCGCTTCGACATCAGGTCGCTGGTGGCTGACATCCACCACGGCATCCGCGCGCGGCTCGCCGCCTGAGGCCGTGGCCGCTTCACGGCGCCGGATCTTGGTCACGGGCGGGGCGGGGTTCGTCGGTTCGCGCCTTGCGCTGGGTTGGAAGGAGGCGTTTCCGGAGACGGAGGTCATCGCGCTCGACAACTTGAAGCGCCGGGGCAGCGAACTGGCCCTTCCTCGCCTTCGGGCAGGGGGAGTGGCGTTCGTGCATGGCGACATCCGCTCGTTCGAAGACCTGGAGGCCATCGGTCCCGTCGATCTCATGATCGAATGCTCGGCCGAGCCCAGTGTGCATGCCGGCTATGGGCAGAGTCCGCAGTTTCTGATCAACACGAATCTCCTGGGTCTCGCCAACTGCCTCGAACATCTCCGGCGAACCGGCGGAGATCTCGTGTTCCTGTCAAGCAGCCGCGTCTACTCGATCGCGCCGCTGCGCGAATTGCCCCTGGTTCGAGATGCGGATCGCCTGGTCATTCCACCCGGGATGTCGGGAATCGGTTGGTCTCCCGCGGGCATCTCCGAGGAGTTCTCGCTTCGCGGGGCAAGGTCGCTCTACGGCACGACCAAGCTGGCTGGGGAGTTGCTCATCGAGGAGTATCGTTCAGTCTACGGATTGCGCGCATTCGTCAATCGATGCGGGGTCATCGCCGGACCCTGGCAAATGGGCAAGGTCGACCAGGGGTTCGTCGTGCTCTGGATGGCTCGCCACATGTATGGCGGCTCATTGTCCTATTCCGGATTCGGCGGCGATGGCCTGCAGGTCAGAGACGTTCTGCACATCGACGACCTGCTCGAGTTGCTGCTGCTCCAGGTGGCGTCGAGCGATCGTATGGACGGCTGCGTGTTCAACGTCGGGGGGGGAGGCGACCGGTCGACGTCGCTCGCAGAGCTCACGAAATCGTGCGCGAAGGTGAGCGGGCGTTCGATCGAGGTTTCCCGCGTTCCCGACACCAAACCTGCCGATGTTCCCTGGTATGTCACCGATCATGCGCTTGTCACTCGCACGCTGGGCTGGGCGCCGACGCGGGACGTCGCGAAAACACTCGAAGACGTCGCGAAGTGGCTCCATGACCATCGACGCGAGCTCGAGCCGATCCTGGCATAACGTATGAGATTCTTCTACGCCGACCCGGGGCTGCTCAACAATCAAAGCCACCATGCCAACTCGTGCCGGTCCATATGTCGCGAACTGCGTAGCCTCGACATGCACGTTGCGATCCTGGGTTGTCTCGCGATGGATCCCGGACTCCGCGACGAATTGGGGGCAACCCCATTCTTCGATGGGTACACGTACTCGACCCTTTCCGACGGCGATCCGATCAGCGGTCCGCTGAACGCATTCGAGAGGTGGTCGGCGATCGTGGCGGGCAATTTTTCGCGCCTCGTCAGCATCGACGCCGAGGATGTCCTCTACCTCAATTCGGCCCAGCCCGCGCAATTCATGGGGCTCCTGAGGTGGTGGAATGGCCTCCGCAGGGTCGAACGACCGTGGGTTGTCGTGGAGTTCGGAACCGATCCCGGTGTCGACGTGCTGAGCGTCGACGGTACAGGTCAGGTGACCTATCAGCTGCGAGACTTCCGCCTGGACGCGAGGCCGATGCTCTATCGATTCGCGTCGGGTCATCTCGACCCGGAGAACCAGGAGCGATTCTGCCTCGCCACGTTCGACGAAGTCACTTCACGTGTGTTCGGCTCGATCTTCGGTCGGCCGGTGCGGACCCTGCCGCTGCCGCAGAACAGTCACCCGCCTATCCGGGATCGCACCGGGCGCCGCCCGATCGTCATCGGAGTCGTGGGCCACCAGCGTCCGGACAAGGGCTACCACCTCGTGCCGGAGATCGCCCGGGCCCTGTTGGCATCGGAGAGGGACATTCACCTGCTCGTCCAGAACAGCGTTCCGGCAGACATGCCCGACGCGCATGACGCGATGCGGCACATCGCCGCTTCGGATTCGCGAGTCTCCATAGATGAACGACCGGTAGGAGCGGAGCGCTGGGCAGACTTGCTGCGCCAGGTGGACTTGATGCTGTGCCCGTACGACCCAGTCAGGTACGTCGCGTCCTATTCCGCGGTTGCGACCGACGCGGTTGCGAACGGCATTCCGCTCGTCGTTCCAGATGGAACGTCGATGGCGCGACTCATCGCGAAGTACGACGATTGCGGCGTTGCCTATAAGGAGCAGCAGGTCGAGGCGATCGTTTCCGCGGCTCGGAATGCGATCGCGCAGTTCGATTTGCTCGCCACAAGGGCCAGCAGGGCCGCATCCCGCTGGGCGTCGACCATGGGAGGGGCGAATACCGCACGCGCCATTCTGGATATCGCGGGAAAAGGCGGCGCTTCCCTCCGGTTGCCCCATTCGCTCGAGAGGCTGATGTGAAGATCCTGTTCAGCAATCCACCTTGGTGGACCGATGAGCGCCTTGTCGCTGGCGCTGACGGTAGTCCCATCCGACTCTACGGCGCCGGCGTCCGCGCCGGTTCACGTTGGCCGTTCACCTATTACCTCGACACCCCGCCAGGACACTTCCGGTTCGGGCAGTACTTACCGTACCCGTTCTTCATGGGATACGCGGCAACCTATGCCAGGGACAAGGTCGGCGCCGATGTCACCTTTCGCGACAGCATCGCACTTCGCGAGTCCTACGACGAGTACATCGGCTTCCTGCGAGCCCATCGATTCGATTTCATCGTCATCGAGTCCGCGTCCCCGAGCTGGGAGCACGACAGAAACCTGATCGCGAGGATCAATACGGCGAGCCCCGCAGCACGAATCATCGTCACGGGCCCCATCGCATCGCAGGCGGATGACATCCTGAGGGAACTGCCTGTCCATGCATGCGTCCGCGGCGAATACGAGAAGGGAGTGGTCCGTGCCGTGAATGGTGAGCAGGGCAAGATCGAGTTCGACATGCTCACCGTCGAAGAGATGAACTCGGCGCCGTTCCCGTACTTCGATGCGGCCTATGCGCATCGCTACTGGGACGGCAATCCGAAGGGAAGCATCGCGCCCCAGGCACAGGTGTGGAGCAGTCGCGGTTGCCCCTACAAGTGCATATTCTGCGTCTGGCCGGCGACCATGACCGGCAACGACCCGGACGGGCTGGGCAAACGTTCGGTTCGGCAATACTCACCCGAGTACATGGAGGCGTTCCTGTTCGAGCTGGTGGCGAACTACAAGTTCGGGTCGATCTATTTCGACGATGACACGTTCAACCTGGGAGATCGTCATGTCGAGCGGATGTGCGCCGTGATGCGGCGGGTAGGCGTGCCGTGGTCGGCGATGTGCCGCGCGGACACGATACGACCTGAACTCTGGCAGGAAATGAAGGATAGCGGCTGTTTCGGAGTGAAGATTGGATTCGAGAGCGGGAATCAGTACGTGATCGACAATATCGTCAACAAGCGGCTGAATCTCGAAGGTGCTCGGGAGACCGTGGCGATCGTCAAGCGGACCGGCATGTCGGTGCACGGGACGTTCACCTACGGCCTCCCCGGAGAAACGATGGAGCAGATGCAGGATACGAAGCGCTACATCGCCTCACTTGGGCTCGACACCCTCCAGGAGTCGGGGTGCGCGGAAATCGAGGGGACGCCCTTGCACACGCTTTCGAGGGAACGCACGCTGAAGAAGTACGCGGGCGCCCGGGTGACCGAGGACTATGTGCGTGAGCGCGATGGCCGGATCAAGTTCGACCGGTTGTCGACGTCGATCCAAACCGGATTGGAGGGCAAGAAGGAATAGCGGCGTGCCACTTTCGGACAGCGCTGGGCAGGACGGGCGGACTCGGGGCGCATCGAATACTTGCGCATTTCGCGACGTGGCGTTGCCGTTCGTGTCGGAGAACACCGTGGAGTCTCGGGGAGGCGCAAGTCCACGGGCATGCGTCGGGGCCTGTCAGGAATCCAAGGTCTCCGGCCAGCCGTTCGGAGGCAACTACCGCCCCGTACTCCCGAACCCACCCTCCGCACGCGCGGTCGTCTCGAATGAATCGACGATGCTGAACGCCGCGTGCGCGACCGGCACGATCACGAGCTGCGCGAGCCGGTCGAGCGGGTTCAACGTGAAGGGCTCTCGGCCCCGGTTCCAGCAGCTCACCATCAGCGGCCCCTGGTAGTCGGAGTCGATCAGCCCGACGAGGTTGCCGAGCACGATGCCGTGCTTGTGGCCGAGCCCGGAGCGGGGGAGGATCAGCGCCGCATACCCGGGGTCGGCGACATGGATCGCGATGCCGGTGGGCACGAGGTACGCGTCGCCGGGTGCGAGTGTCAGCGGTGCTTCGATGCACGCGCGGAGATCCATCCCGGCGGAACCTTCGGTCGCGTAAGCGGGCAATGCCGAGCGGACGCGCTCGTCGAGAATGCGGACGTCGACACGCAGGGGCGCGCCGTGACGCGGCGTCATCGCTTCGGCAGCCGTGCGGCGATCTCGGCGACGAGCTTGCGCGCGAGATCGAGCTTGCCCATGCGCGGCAGCGGATGCGCGCCCTCGTCGTCGAGGAGGGTGACCTCGTTTTCGTCGGCCCCCATCGCGTCCTGCGCGCGGTTGGCGACGAGCATGGCGAGCTTCTTGCGTCTGCGCTTCTCCTCGCCGAAGCGCACGACGTCCTGGCTCTCGGCGGCGAAGCCGACGCAGAAGGGCGCGTTCTTCCTGGCGGCGACGGCGGCCAGGATGTCGACCGTGGGCTCCAGCGCGATCGTCATCGGCTCCGCCTTCTTCTTGATCTTCTGCGGGTGCGCCTTTGCCGGCCGGTAATCGGCGACGGCGGCGACCGCGACGAACACGTCGCACTTCGCGGCGCGCGCGAAGACCGCATCCGCCATTCCGGCAGCGCTGACGACGTCGATGCGCTCGACGCCTGCGGGCGTCGGAAGCCCGGTCGGACCCGCGACGAGCGTGACCGAGGCTCCCGCGTCCGCCGCCGCGCGCGCGATCGCGAAGCCCATCTTGCCGCTGCTGGTGTTCGTGATGCCGCGCACCGGGTCGATCGCCTCGAACGTCGGGCCGGCCGTGACGAGGACCCGCTTCCTTGCGAGCAGCTTTGGGACGCGCGACGCGAGCACCGCGTCGTAGATCGTCTGCGCTTCGAGCATCCTTCCGTCGCCGACCTCGCCGCAGGCCTGCTCGCCCGATCCCGGACCGAGGAGCGCGATGCCGTCGGCGCGAAGCTGCGCGACGTTGCGCTGCGTGGCGGCGTTGAACCACATCTGCACGTTCATCGCGGGCGCGACGGCGAGCGGGCACTCGCGCGCGAGGCAGAGCGCCGACAGCAGGTCGTCGGCGATCCCGTGCGCGAGCTTCGCGATGAAGTCGGCGGAGGCGGGCGCGACGACGACGAGGTCCGCGCCGCGCGTGAGGTCGATGTGGTCCATCGCGTTCGACGCGCCCGAGTGCCAGAGGTCGGTCGCGACCGGCCGGCCGGTCAGCGCCTGGAAGGTCATCGGCGTCACGAAGCGCGTCGCCGCCTCGGTCATCACGACGTCGACTGCGACGCCGGCCTTCACGAACAGGCGCGCGAGTTCCGCCGCCTTGAACGCGGCGATGCCTCCCGTCACGCCGAGCACGATGCGGGCGAGCGGCGCGGAATCGGCGGGGCGCGGGAGATCGGCCATCGGTCGGATCGCGGGAGTCGGGCGCTGAAGTTTACCCTCTTCGCCATGGACACGAACCCGCATCGCCAGGAAGAGCGCCCGCGCGAGCGCCTCGGCGCCCGCGGCGTGGCGAGCCTCACCGACGCCGAACTGGTCGCCGTGGTGCTCGGCACCGGTGCGCGGGGCGTCTCCGCGGTGGAGGTCGCGCGCATGCTCATCGAAACACGCGGCGGGTTGCGCGGCCTGGCGTGCGCGCCGGCGGCGTCGCTCGCGTCCGCGCGCGGCGTGGGGGCGGCGAAGGCCGCCAGGCTCGCGGCCGGCATCGAGATCGCGCGGCGCGTCCTCCGGGCGGAGATCGCCCAGGGCGACGTGCTCACTTCCCCCGACGCGGTGCGCGCGTACCTGAAGCTCCGGCTTTCGCCGGAGCCGGTCGAGGTGTTCGTCGGCCTGTTCCTCGACAGCCAGCACCGCCTGATCGCGGCGGAGGAACTCGCCCGCGGCACGCTCGCGCAGACCAGCGTCTATCCGCGCGAGGTGGTCAAGGCCGCGTTGCGGCGCGAAGCGGCCGCGGTGATCTTCGCGCACAACCATCCGTCGGGCGTCGCCGAGCCGTCCCGCGCCGACGAACTCCTGACCCAGACGCTCCGCAACGCGCTCACGCTCATCGACGTGCGCACGCTCGATCATCTGGTCGTCGCGGGCCCGCACGTGACCTCGTTCGCCGAGCGCGGACTGTTGTGAGCACGGTGGTCGGACAGCGGAGGGGTGGTGGGTCGGACTTCAGGCCGACATCAGGAGACAGAGGTCAGAAGTCAGAGGACAGAGGCGCCGGCGATTCCGGTGGCGGCGCATCGAGCGC
>DAOMBL010000071.1:0-10656 GCA_035427325.1 Casimicrobiaceae bacterium | reverse complement strand
CTGAAGGCCGACCCACAACTCCTCCGCTGTGGGTCGGGCTTCAGCCCGACGGGGTCCGCGGCGAAGCGATGAAATGCGTCGGCCTGAAGGCCGACCCACAAGGCCGACCCACATGGGACGCTTCCCGGCGCTCGATGCGCCGCCACCGGAATCACCGGCGCGACTGCCCTCTGTCCTCTGACCTCTGTCTCCTGTCGTCGGCCTGAAGGCCGACCCACGAAAGACGCTTCCCGGCGCTCGATGCGCCGCCACCGGAATCGCCGGCGCGACTGTCCTCTGTCCTCTGACTCCTGTTCCCTGTCGCCGGCCTGAAGGCCGACCCACAGGAGACACTCCCCGGCGCTCGATGCGCCGCCACCGGAATCGCCGGCGCGACTGTCCTCTGTCTTCTGACTCCTGTTCCCTGTCGCCGGCCTGAAGGCCGACCCACGAAAGACGCTTCCCGGCGCTCGATGCGCCGCCACGGGAATCGCCGGCGCGACTGCCCTCTGACCTCTGTCCTCTGTCTCCTGGAATCCGCCGCCCCACCTTCTGCGAAGCGCCGCCCAACGATTCGTCCCCGGGGCGTGTCGCGGTCGGGCGATTCACTTCATCGTCGCGCGAAGATCCACGAGCAGCTGGTCGACGGCGTCGACGCGCACCCATCCGAAGCGCGGGAACTCGATGTCCATGATCACGTAGACGGTGAATGCGAAGATCGCCGCGAACCCCAGCTTGTGGATCCACGTGTACCCGCGCTCGCCAGCCGCCTGGTAGCCCGCGAGGAGCGCCGCGGCGAGCGCGAGGCACACGAGCATCGCATAGACGATCCACGGCGGATGGGTCCGCGTCGCCGCCAAGCGCGTCGTCGTGATGTCGAACATTTCGTTCAGCGCCGGCATCAGCAGCATCTCCGCCGCCGGCTTCGCGTCCGGCAGCCTGACCGCCGCGAGCGCGCGCTTCCAGATCTCCGCCTGCAGTTCCTGCGAACGCGCGACCTCCGCGAGCGCGGCGGCGACATCCGGCAGCTTCCGGTAGGTCGCGATGCGCGAATCGAGGTAGTGGCGGAAGCCCTCGCGCAGCCCGTCCTGCGCCGCCATCGGAACGAGGTCGACCCGGAGCCATGCGGTGCCGATCGCGTTCGCTTCCTCGATGCCCAGCGACCGGCGCGCGCCGAAACGCTCGAGCGCGCCGGAGAACGTGAACGCGATGAGGAGCCCCAGCAGCGCGAAGATCGCGGTCTCGAGCGAGCCGATGCCCCGGTGCGCATCGGGTCCGTCGCGCGCGATCGCGCGCAGACCCAGCATGCGGCCGACGCGCAGGCAGATCAGGATGCCGACGAACAGCAGCGCCGCGAGCCCCACGCCGAGCTCCGACACGTCGATATGGGGGGACATGGCCGCCTCCTCGTGGTCAGCGCAGGATCGAACCGGTGACCGGGTTGGGACGGAACACCGTGCAGCCCTTGAGGCCCAGGTCGAACGCGCGGCGGTAGATCGCGGCGAACGCATCGTACTCGATCCCGGCATCCACGTTGGTGGTCTTCGAGATCGCGTTGTCGACATGCGGCTGCAGCGCCGCCTGCATCAGCAGTTGCGCCTCCGGCCCGATCGCCGTCGCCGTCACGAACGCCTCCGGCGTCGCCTCGCCCGGGCGCGCGCGGGCGCGCCATGCGAGGAGCGCGGGACTCTCGATCGCCACCTCCTCGAACCGGCCGTCGTCCTGGCGCACGCGCCGCGTGCCTTCGAGCGCGAAGATCGGCTCGATCCCGGACGACACGCCGCCGGCGAGCACGCTGATCGTGCCGGCCGGCGCGATCGCCGCCAGATGGCTGTTGCGGATGCCGTGCTTCGCGATGCCGTCGCGCAATGCCTGTGGCAGCCGCGCGACGAACGGCGCGGCGAGGAAGGGCTCGCGCTCGAAGCGGGGAAACGGAGCGCCGTGCTCGCGCGCAAGCTCGATCGACGCGGCATAGGCGTGCTCGGTGATCGTGCGCATCGCGAGCGCGGCCTGTTGGCGCCCCGCCGCCGTGTCGTAGCGCAACCCGAGCATCGCGAGCGCGTCGCCCAGCCCGGTGATCCCGAGCCCCAGCCGGCGCGACGACCGCCCCTGCTCGGCCTGCGCAGGCACCGGGAACCGGGTCACCGACCAGACGTTGTCGAGCATGCGCACCGCGATCGGCACGAGCGCCGCGACGGCGTCGAGGTCGAGGCGCGCGCGCGGCGTGAACGCGTCGCGCACGAAGGTCGCGAGGTTGATCGACCCGAGATCGCATGCCCCGTAGGGCGGCAGCGGGATCTCGCCGCAGGGGTTGGTCGCGCTGATCGTCTCGCAGTAGGCGAGGTTGTCCTCGGCGCGGATGCGGTCGATGAACAGGACGCCGGGCTCCGCCGACGCGAAGGCGCCGCCGACGATCGCGTCCCACAGGTCGCGCGCGCGGATGTCGCGGTCGGCGGGAAAGCGCGGGAACGCGAGACGCCAGCGCCCGTCCTCGGCGACCGCGCGCATGAACGCGTCGACGACCAGCACCGACACGTTGAAGTGCGTGAGCTTGCCCGCGACGCGCTTCGCCGCGACGAACGCGTGGATGTCCGGGTGGTCGCAGGCCATCACGCCCATCATCGCGCCGCGCCGCGGACTCCCGTCGGTGACCGTGGCGCACATCTGCTCCCAGAGCTGCATGAAGGAGACCGGCCCCGACGAACGCCCGCCGGTGGCGTCCGTGCGCGCTCCCTTCGGTCGCAACGGGGAGAAGTCGGTGCCGACCCCGCCGCCCTGCTGCAGCGTGATCGCCGCCTCGTGCAGCGCGCGGAAGATGCCTTCGAGCGAATCCTCGAGCGTGCCCATGACGAAGCAGTTCATGAGCGTGACGCGACGGCCGGTGCCGGCACCCGCGAGGATGCGGCCGCCGGGCAGGAACCGGAAGCCTTCGAGCGCGTCCCGGAAGCGCCTCGCCCAGGCGTCGCGATCGTTCCGCTCGGCTTCCGCGAGCGCGCGCGCGACGCGGTCGAAGGTCGCGTCGATCGAGGCTTCGTCCTCGGAGCGATAGCGCGAACGCCAGACGTGCGCCGCGAGCGGGTTGGCGAGCGTGGTCATCGTCAAGGCCGAAGGCGGAGCGCGGACGGGGCTCCGCGGCCCCTCCCCCGGAGTCGGTTCACCGGCGCTTGCGCTGCTTGACGACCGAGAGCGGGAGCATCTCGGGCATGTCCATGCGACGTCGGCCGGGTTCCGGCGCGGACAGCGGATCGACCGCCTTCATCGTGGCGAGCGATCGCTTCGCGAGCGCCTGGTAGTGCCCGGTGCCCTCGACCTTCCATGCGAGTTCGGTGTCGGTGAGCGCCCGCACGACGCGCGCGGGAATGCCCGCGACCAGCGTACGCGGCGGAACCACCATCTGGGCCTTGACGAACGCCATCGCCGCCACGATCGCCGACTCGCCGACGACCGCGTGGTCGTTCACCACCGCGTTCATGCCGATCAGGGCGTTGCGCTGGACCGTGCAGCCGTGCAGCACCGCGCCGTGGCCGATGTGGCCGTCCTCCTCGACGACGGTGCCGAGTCCCGGAAAGCCGTGCAGGATGCACGAGTCCTGCACGTTCGCGCCCGCGCGGATCTCGATGTGCCCGAAGTCGCCGCGCAGCGAGGCGCAGGGGCCTATGTAGCAGCCGGGTCCGACGATCACGTCGCCGATCAGCACCGCCGACGGGTGAACGTAGGCGAGCGGATCGACCACCGGCGTCATGCCGTCGAGCGCGTAGACCTTGAGCGTCATGGAATCCTCCTCCCGGCACCGGGCGCGCCGGGCTCGACGCAAGCTTACCGCAGCGCGGCGCGAGCGTTCTCGAACATCCGGAACCACGGCGAGGTTTCCCCCCAGCCGCGCGGCGACCACGACAACTGCGCCGTGCGCCAGACACGCTCCGGGTGCGGCATCAGGATCGTGACGCGTCCGTCCGCCGTCGTGAGTCCGGTGATGCCCTCGGGCGAGCCGTTGGGATTGTGCGGATAGGTCGACGCGGCCCGCCCGCGTCCGTCGACGAACACGAGCGAAACGAGATCGCGCGCCGCGGCGAGGTGTGCTTCGTCGCGGAACTCCGCGCGGCCCTCGCCGTGGGCCGTCGCCACCGGCAGGCGGCTCCCCTCCATGCCTCGGAAGAAGAGCGACGGCGAGCGGCGCACTTCGACTTCGACGAGCCGCGCCTCGAACTGCTCCGAGCGGTTGCGCACGAAACGCGGCCAATGCGACGCTCCCGGCACGAGCGAGGCGAGCGCGCTCATCATCTGGCAGCCGTTGCACACGCCGAGCGCGAACGTGTCGCCGCGGGAGAAGAACGTCGCGAACATGTCGGCGAGCCTCGCGTCGAACAGGATCGACTTCGCCCAGCCCTCGCCCGCGCCGAGCACGTCGCCGTAGGAGAAGCCGCCGCAGGCGACGACGCCGGCGAACGCCGCGAGCGAACGGCGGCCGGCGACGAGGTCGGTCATCGGGACGTCGAAGGCCTCGAAGCCGGCCCGGTCGAACGCCGCGGCCATCTCGACCTGTCCGTTGACACCCTGTTCGCGCAGTACCGCGACCTGCGGTCGCGCCCCGGTGCCGACGAACGGCGCGGCGATGCGCGCGCCCGGATCGAATGTCACGACCGGCGAGAGGCCGGCGTCCTGCGCGTCGCCGATGCGCGCGCGTTCATGGTCGGCCGCCTCGGGCAGGTCGCGCAACCGCTGCATCGCGTGGGTCAACGACGACCACTCGCGGTGCAGGTCGTCGCGCGAGGCGTCGAACAGGAGCGCCCCGCCGCGCGATACGCGGATGCGGTCATGGTCCGCCGCCGTCGCGATCGCATGGGCCGCGAGGCCGGCCGCCCGCGCATCGCGGATCGTCCTCGCCGCCTCTCCCGAGGGCACCTGCACGACGGCGCCGATCTCCTCGGCGAACAGGACCGCGCGAGCGTCGTCTTCGAGGCCGTCGAGCGCGACGTCGAGTCCGGCGCGCGAGGCGAACGCCATCTCCGCGAGCGCGGCGAACACGCCTCCGTCGCCGACATCGTGGTAGGCGAGCATCGCGCCGCGCGCACGAAGCTCGCGCAGCACGTCGACCAGGGACGCGAGCGCCCCGGGGGAGACGTCCGGCGCCTCGTCGCCGAGTTGCCCGACCACCTGCGCGAGCGCGCTCGCGCCCAGGCGATGGCATCCGGGCATCGCCTGGACCCAGACGAGCTTCGTGGCCTGGTCGCGCACCAGGAGCGGGGTCGCGGTCCTGCGCACGTCGTCGACCGGCGCGAACGCGGTCACCACGAGCGACACGGGAGCGGTCACGGCCTTCTCGACGCCGCCTTCGCGCCACGCGGTCCGCATCGACATCGAGTCCTTGCCGACCGGGATCGACACGCCGAGCGCGATGCAGAACTCGCTGACCGCACGCACCGTGTCCACCAGCACCGCATCCTCGCCCGGGTGGCCGGCCGGCGCCATCCAGTTCGCCGACAGCTTGACGCGGTCGAGCGCGATGTCCGCCGCGGCGAGGTTGGTGATCGCCTCCGCCACCGCGATGCGTCCGGAAGCCGGGCCATCGACGAGCGCGAGCGGCGTGCGCTCGCCCATCGCCATCGCCTCGCCGGCGTGGCCGGCGAAGTCCATCAGCGTCACCGCGACGTCGGCGACCGGCACCTGCCACGGCCCCACCATCGGATCGCGCGAGCACAGGCCGCCCACCGTGCGGTCGCCGATGGTCACGAGGAAGGTCTTGTCGGCGACGGCCGGGAAGCGCAGCACGCGGCGTGCGGCCTCGTCCAGCGACAGCGCGCCGAGGTCGAGCGGAGGTCGCTGGCGCGGGAGGCGCGCCGCCTCGCGCGTCATGCGCGGGGGCTTGCCGAGGATCACGTCGAGCGGCACGTCCACCGGGCGGTTGCCGAACGCGGGATCCTCGACGACCAGCCACCCGTCGCCGCGCGCGCGTCCGACGACCGCGTAGGGACAGCGCTCGCGCGCGCAGATCGCGTCGAAGCGCGCGAGGTCCGAGGGAGCGATCGCGAGGACATAGCGCTCCTGCGCCTCGTTGCACCAGATCTCGCGCGGCGACATGCCGCTCTCGCCCGAGGGCACCGCACGCAGGTCGAACGCGCCGCCGGCGCCGCCGCCGTGCACGAGTTCGGGCAGCGCATTCGACAGCCCGCCCGCGCCGACGTCGTGGATCGACAGGATCGGATTGGCCTCGCCCGCCTGCCAGCAGCGGTCGATCACCTCCTGCGCACGGCGCTCGATCTCGGCGTTCCCGCGCTGGACGGAATCGAAGTCGAGGTCCGCGGCGTTCGCGCCGGTCGCCATCGACGAGGCCGCCCCGCCGCCCAGCCCGATCAAGAGCCCCGGTCCGCCGAGCTGCACGAGGAGCGTCCCGTCCGGGAGCGGGCGCTTGTGCGTGTGGCGGGCGTCGATGTTGCCGAGCCCGCCGGCGATCATGATCGGCTTGTGGTAGCCGCGAACCTCGCCCGCGACGACCTGCTCGAAGGTCCGGAAGTAGCCGCCCAGCGCGGGCCGCCCGAACTCGTTGTTGAACGACGCCGCGCCGATCGGCCCCTCCAGCATGATCGCGAGCGGCGAGGCGATGCGGTCGGGCTTGTCCTCGGGCCCCTCCCAGGGCTCGACGCGACCGGGCACGCGCAGGTGCGACACCGTGAACCCGGTGAGACCCGCCTTGGGCTTCGCACCGGTGCCGGTCGCGCCCTCGTCGCGGATCTCGCCACCCGAGCCGGTCGCCGCCCCCGGGAACGGCGCGATCGCCGTCGGATGGTTGTGGGTCTCGACCTTCATCAGCGTGTGCGCAAGCGCGTCGTGCGCGGCGTAACGGCCGTTGGTGTCCGGGTGAAAGCGCGCGACGCGGTGGCCTTCCATCACCGCCGCGTTGTCCGAATACGCGACCACCGTGTGCCGCGGGTGCGCGGCGTGCGTGTCGCGGATCATCGCGAACAGGCTCTTCGGCTGCGGCACGCCGTCGATCACCCAGCTCGCGTTGAAGATCTTGTGCCGGCAGTGCTCGGAGTTCGCCTGCGCGAACATCATCAGTTCGACGTCGGTCGGATCGCGGCCCAGCGCGCGGAAACTCGCATCGAGGTAATCGATCTCGTCGTCCGTCAGCGCGAGCCCGAGGTCGCGGTTCGCGCGCACGAGAGCTTCGCGCCCCTGCGTCGTGAGCGCTATCGTGGCGAGCGGACGCGGATCCACCTGCGCGAACAGCGCGCGCGCATCGTCGGGACCGGCGAGCACCGCCTCGGTCATGCGGTCGTGGACGAGGACCGCGAGCGCCTCGCGGTCCTCGCGGGGAAGCGTCGCCCCGCCGCGTACCTTCGCGTGCCAGTCGACGCCGCGTTCGACGCGCCGCACGACGTCGAGGCCGCAGTTGCGCGCGATGTCGGTCGCCTTCGACGACCACGGAGAGATCGTGCCCGGCCGCGGCACGACGATGAATTCCGGCGCGTCGGCGCAGTCGTCTTCGTCGCGCGGCCCGTAGGTCAGGAGCCGCTCCAGGACGCTCCGCTGTCGCGCGTCGAGGGGATTCGCGAGGTCGACGAAGTGGCGATAGCGCGCCGCGAGCCCGACCACCGCGGTCGCCGGGCGGGCGACCCTCAGGGCGTCGAGGAGCTTGGCGAGCCGGAACGACGAGGCCGCGGAGCGGCCGGGCAGCGCGAGGAAGTCGGACATCGCGGGAGTGCTCGCAGGAACACGGATTCTACCGGACGCTGCGGCCGATCCGCCGCAGCGCGCCTGTCCGTGGGACCTGGCTCCCGGACGCCCGCGCCCCGGGGAAGGACGCCCCGGCCTTCGGGGCGGGGCCGTCCGCTTCAGCTCTTCCCGAACACCTCGTTCAACTGCTGCGTCACGCGTACGAAGGTCGTGCGCTTCGACAATTCGCGCAGCCGCCGGGCGCCGACGTAGGTGCAAGCCGAGCGCACGCCGCCCAGGATCTCCTGCGCGGTCTCGCTCACCGGCCCGCGGTAGGGGACGAGGACGTCCTTGCCCTCCGCCGCCCGGTACTTGGCGACGCCGCCGGCGTACTTGTCCATCGCCATCCGGCTGCTCATGCCGTAGAAGCGCATGTAGCGCCTGCCGCCCTCCTCGACCACGTCGCCCGCGGACTCGTCGTGACCGGCGAGCATCCCGCCCAGCATCACGAAGTCGGCGCCGCCGCCGAACGCCTTCGCGATGTCGCCGGGCGTCGTGCAGCCGCCGTCGGCGCAGATGTGGCCCTCGAGCCCGTGCGCCGCGTCCGCGCACTCGATGATCGCCGAGAGTTGCGGGTAGCCCACGCCCGTCATCTTGCGCGTCGTGCACACCGATCCGGGACCGATGCCGACCTTGACGATGTCGGCGCCCGAGAGGATCAGTTCCTCGGTCATCTCGCCGGTCACGACGTTGCCCGCCATGATCACGAGGTGCGGATAGGCCGCGCGCACCTTGGCGACGAAGCGAACGAAGCTCTCGGTGTAACCGTTCGCGACGTCGATGCACAGGTAGCGTATCGCCGAGTCCACGCCCTTCCCCGCCTTCGCCATCACCGCGTGCAGCTTCTCCTCGTCGGCGTCCTGGATGCCCATCGAATGGAAGGCCGCGCTCTTGCGCTCGAGCGCGCGGAAGAACGCGACGGTCTCGTCGACCCCGTAGTACTTGTGCAGCGCGACCGAGAGCCGGAACGGCTCGAGCGCGCGCGCCATCTCGAAGGTTCCGGTCGAGTCCATGTTCGACGCGACGATCGGGATGCCCGCGTACTCGGTCCCGGTGTGGCGGAACCGGAACTCGCGCGAGATGTCGACCTGCGAGCGCGTCGTGAGCGTCGAGCGCTTGGGGCGGATCAGCACGTCCTTGAAGTCGAGCTTGACGTCGTTCTCGAGGCGCATGGGTCGCTCCGTTCGCTCGCGCGGGCGCAAAAAACGCCGGAAGGCCCGTGAGGGCGGCTCCGACGTGGGTCGATTGTACGCGCAATCGCCCGATCCCGTCCGGCCGGTATGATGGCGTCCATCGGCCATGTCCTCGATCGCGCACCTCCTCGACCGGAACCGCGGCTGGGCCGCCCGGGTCACCGAGCGCCACCCGGAGTTCTTCCGGCGACTCGCCGCCCAGCAGGCGCCGCGCTACCTGTGGATCGGCTGCGCGGACAGCCGCGTGCCCGCGAACGAGATCGTCGACCTCGAGCCGGGCGAGGTGTTCGTGCACCGCAACGTCGCGAACGTCGTCGTCCACACCGACTTCAACTGCCTGTCGGTCCTCCAGTTCGCGATCGACGTGCTGAAGGTCGAGCACGTGCTCGTCGTCGGGCACTACGGCTGCGGCGGGATCCGCGCCGCGCTCGACCACTCGGCCCACGGCCTCATCGACAACTGGCTGCGGCACGTCCAGGACGTCGCCGTGCGCCACCACGTCGAACTCGAGGGCATGGACGAGGATGCGGCCCGCGTCGACCGCCTGTGCGAACTCAACGTCATCGAGCAGGTGGTCAACGTCGCCCGCACCACGATCGTGCAGGACGCCTGGCGCCGCAGCCAGCGCGTCGCGCTGCACGGGCTCGGCTACGGCCCGAAGGACGGCCTTCTGCGCGACCTGGGGATCGAGGCCGCCGCGCCCGCCGACGTCGAGCGGCAGTACGCGGCCGCGATCGCGCGCCGCCGCTCCTGACCGCGGCGATCGGTCCGCGGCGTCGCGCCGCGCCGGACGCCGGCCGTGCTCAGTTGTGCAGGATCTTGGCGAGGAACTGCTGCGCGCGCTCGCTTCGCGGCTTGCCGAAGAAGTCGTCCTTCGACGCGTCCTCGACGATCTGCCCCTGGTCCATGAAGATCACGCGGTGGGCGACCTTCTTCGCGAATCCCATCTCGTGCGTGACGACCATCATCGTCATGCCTTCCTTCGCGAGGCCGACCATCACGTCGAGCACCTCGTTGATCATCTCCGGGTCGAGCGCCGAGGTCGGCTCGTCGAACAGCATGCAGATCGGGTCCATCGACAGCGCGCGGGCGATCGCGACGCGCTGCTGCTGGCCGCCCGAGAGCTGGCCGGGGAACTTGTCCTTCTGGCTGATGAGGCCCACGCGGTCGAGGTACTTGAGCCCGCGCGTGGTCGCCTCCTCCTCGCCCCGGCCGAGCACCTTGACCTGCCCGAGCGTGAGATTCTGGGTGATCGTCAGGTGCGGGAAGAGCTCGAAGTGCTGGAACACCATGCCGACGCGCGAGCGCAGCTTCGGCAGGTCGGTCCTGGGGTCGGCGACCGAGATGCCGTCGACGACGACGTCGCCCTTCTGGAAGGGCTCGAGCGCGTTCACGCACTTGATGAGCGTCGACTTGCCGGAGCCGGACGGGCCGCACACGACCACCACCTCGCCCTTGTCCACGTTCGTCGTGCAGTCCTTCAGCACCTGGAACGTCCCGTACCACTTGGAGACGTCCTTCATCTCGATCATCGCCATCGGGAGGCTCCGCTCACATCCGGCCGGGCACGGCGAGTTTCGCCTGCAGCCGCTTGACCTGGTGGGACAGGAAGAAACTGATGATGAAGTAGACCACCGCGACGAACAGGTACATCTCCACCAGCCGCCCGTCGCGCTGCGCGACCTTCGCGGCCGCGCCGAGGAAGTCGGTGATCGACAGCACGTACACGAGGGAAGTGTCCTGGAACAGGATGATCGTCTGGGTGAGCAGC
>DAOMBL010000070.1:0-10713 GCA_035427325.1 Casimicrobiaceae bacterium | reverse complement strand
TATCGAGGTGGCTGGCCGACCCGACGCCGGTCGAGGCGTAGTTGAGCACGCCCGGCCGGCGGCGCGCGACCTGGACCAGTTCGATCGCCGTCGTCGCGGGAGTCGCCGGGCTCACCAGGAGCACCTTGGTTTGAGTCGCGAGGTTCGCGACCGGCATGAAGTCGCGCAGCGGATCGAACGCTTCGCCGGCCGAGACCATCGGTGCGATCACGAACGTGTGGGTCGATGCCACGAGCATCGTCGCTCCGTCCGCGGCCGCGCGCCGCACCGCGTCGCCCGCGATGATCCCGTTCGCGCCGGGCCGATTGTCGACGACGACCGGAATGCCCAGCACCGGTTCGAGCCGGTCACCGAACATGCGTGCGACCGCATCGGCGGTTCCTCCCGGGGCCTGCGGCACGACGAGGCGCAGCGCACGCGTCGGCCACGCCTCGCCGCTGCCGATCGCATCCCGCCCAGGTCGAGGGGGCGCGGCGGTTTCGGCGGCGCGAGCGCGCCATGGCGTGGCAATCGCGAACGCCCCGCTCGCAACGAGCACTCGACGTCGCGAGACAGGCATGGGCAGGCCCTTCCGGCCGAAGCGCGTCAGTTCCGGGTCGATGCCGGCGCATGTCCCGGCGTCGCGGGACAGGTCACTGGCGGAGACGGAGGGATTCGAACCCTCGATACAGGTTTTGGCCCGTATGCTCCCTTAGCAGGGGAGTGCCTTCGACCACTCGGCCACGTCTCCGGCGCGGCTGCAACTGCGTCCCCGGATCCGCGCCCACGGGCGACGGCATCGATGGAACGCGAACCGCGAAGCTTTCGATTCTACCGTCCGGTGCGCGGCAGCGTCCAGCAGGCGGCGCCGCTTTCTCCCGAGGAATCGCGGGGTTACGTCGATCTCCCCGTCGATCGCTGGCCAGACGTCCGGACCGGTCAGGCCGGCGCGTGTTCGAGTTCGAACGCCTGGTGCAGCACGCGCACCGCGAGTTCGAGGTACTTCTCGTCGATCACGACCGCGATCTTGATCTCCGAGGTCGAGATCATCTGGATGTTGATGCCCTCGTCGGCCAGCGCCTTGAACATCTTCGCCGCGAGCCCGACGTGCGATCGCATGCCGATGCCGACGACCGACACTTTCGCGATGCGGTCGTCGCCCTTGATCTCGCGGCACTGGAAGGTCCTGCCCCGCTCGCGCTCCAGCACCTCGAGCGCCTTGCGGTACTCGTTGCGGTGGACGGTGAACGAGAAGTCGGTGTGTCCCGACGCGCCGATGTTCTGGACGATCATGTCGACGTCGATGTTGGCCGCCGCGATCGGCCCGAGCATCGCGTAGGCGATGCCCGGCCGGTCGTCGACGCCCATGACCAGGATGCGCGCCTCGTCGCGGTTGAACGCGATGCCGGAGATGATCGCCTGTTCCATCGTCTCGTCTTCCTCGTAGGTGATGAGCGTGCCGGGCGCGGAGGACTCCGGGTCGTCGAGCGAGGACAGCACGCGCAGCTTGACCCGGTACTTGCCGGCGAACTCGACCGCGCGGATCTGCAGCACCTTCGACCCCTGGCTCGCGAGTTCGAGCATCTCCTCGAAGGTGATCGCGTCGAGCCGCCGCGCCTCGGGCACGATGCGCGGATCGGTGGTGTAGACGCCGTCGACGTCGGTGTAGATCTGGCACTCGTCGGCCCTGAGCGCCGCGGCGAGCGCGACCGCCGAGGTGTCCGAGCCGCCGCGGCCCAGCGTCGTCACGTTGCCGTCGCGGTCGACGCCCTGGAACCCGGCGACGACGACGACGCGGCCGGCGTCGAGGTCGCGGCGCATCGCCTCTTCGTCGATCTCGAGGATGCGGGCCTTCGTGAACGCGCTGTCGGTCAGGACCTGCACCTGCCCGCCGGTGAAGCTCCGCGCCGGGACGCCGATCTCCTGCAGCGCGATCGCCAGGAGCCCGATCGTCACCTGCTCGCCGGTCGCGGCGATGACATCGAGTTCGCGCGGGTCGGGCGAGGCCGAGAGTTCCTTGGCGAGGCCGAGCAGGCGGTTGGTCTCGCCGCTCATCGCGGAGACGACGACCACGACCTGGTGGCCGAGCCTGCGCCAGTGCGCGACGCGCTTCGCGACGTTCTTGATCCGGTCGGTCGAACCGACCGACGTGCCGCCGTACTTCTGGACGATCAGGGACATGGGATGGGCCCGCGCGGCGCGGCGCGAATCATCACAGGGCGCGGAACACCAGCGTCGCGTTGGTGCCGCCGAAGCCGAAGGAATTCGACAGCGCACCGCGGATCCGCATCTTCCGGGCTTCGCGCGGCACGAAGTCGAGATCGCAGGCCGGGTCGGCGTGGAACAGGTTGGCGGTCGGCGGCGCCACCTGGTCGCGCAGCGCGAGCACGGTGAACACCGCCTCGACGCCGCCGGCCGCGCCGAGCAGGTGGCCGGTCATCGACTTGGTCGAACTGACCGCGAGCTTCGCGGCGTGGTCGCCGAACGCGCGCTTCACCGCCGTGCACTCGGCGAGGTCGCCCAGCGGCGTCGACGTGCCGTGCGCGTTGATGTAGTCGATGTCGGCGACGCTCATGTGCGCATTACGGAGCGCGTTCAGCATCGAGCGGCGCGCGCCGTCGCCGTCCTCCGGCGGGGCGGTGATGTGATGCGCGTCCGCCGACATGCCGTAGCCCGCCAGTTCGCAGTACACGCGTGCGCCGCGCGCGCGGGCATGCTCCAGTTCCTCGAGGACGATCACGCCGGCGCCCTCGCCCAGCACGAAGCCGTCGCGATCCTTGTCCCAGGGCCGGCTCGCCGTCGCGGGATCGTCGTTGCGGTGCGACAGCGCGCGCGCGGCGACGAAGCCTCCGACGCCGAGCGGACTCACCGTCGCCTCCGCGCCCCCTGCCACCATGACGTCGGCGTCGCCGTACTCGATCAGCCGCGCCGCTTCGCCGATGCTGTGGTTGGCCGTCGAGCACGCGGTCACGGTCGCGAGGTTCGGGCCCTTGTAACCGTAGTGGATCGACAGGAGCCCCGAGATCATGTTGATGATCGTCCCGGGCACGAAGAACGGACTCACCTTGCGCAGGCCGCCCGCCTGGTAGGCCGCGTGGGTGTCCTCGATCATCGGCAACCCGCCGATGCCCGACCCCACGCTCACGCCGGCCCGCTCCCTGTCGCCGGTCCAGCCGTCGAGCCCGGCGTCGCGCACCGCCTCCATCGACGCGACGAGCCCGTAGTGGACGAACGTGTCGTAGCGACGCGCCTCCTTCGCAGAGAGCCACTTCGACACGTCGAAATCCCGGACTTCGCCAGCGATGCGCACCGGAAAGCCGGAGGCGTCGAAGCGCGTGATCGGCCCGATGCCCGGGCGGCCGGCGACGATCGCCTCCCAGGCCGCCGGGACGCCGATCCCCACGGGCGAGACGATGCCCAGGCCGGTGACGACGACGCGACGACGTGACATGGGGGAAACGAGTTCGATCGGGAGGGAATGCGGGGCGGCGCGCGCCGGACGACGCGCGCCACCTGGAACGCGGCGCCGGCGCCAGGCGCGCCGCGATGCCGCGGGGCCGGCGCTACTTCTTCAGGTGCGCGCCGACGTAGGTGATCGCCTGCTGGACGGTGGTGATCTTCTCCGCTTCCTCGTCCGGGATCTCGGTCTCGAACTCCTCCTCGAGCGCCATCACCAGTTCGACGGTGTCGAGCGAGTCCGCGCCCAGATCGTCGACGAACGAGGACTCGTTCTTGATGTCGACTTCGTTCACGCCCAGTTGCTCGGCGACGATCTTCTTGACGCGCTGTTCCACGTTATCCATGCGTCTCCTCCCTCGCGGGACGATATTGGATGACTACCCCCAAGCGGGCGATTTTACCAGATCGCCCGCCGGTATCTCCTCCGGTCGCGGGACTCCCGCGCCATCGTGCCGCAAGCGCGCGAACCTTCGCGAACGCCCGTGAACCTCGTCCATCACGCCATGTACATGCCGCCATTCACGTGGAGCGTCGCGCCGGTGATGTAGGCGGCCCGCGGACCGGCGAGGAACGCCACGGCCTCCGCGATGTCCTCGGGCGAGCCCAGGCGGCCGAGCGGGATGCGCGCCTGCAGTGCTTCGCGCTGCGCTTCGGGCAGGGCCTTCGTCATGTCGGTGTCGACGAACCCGGGCGCAACGCAGTTCACCGTGATGGCCCGGCTGCCGACCTCCTGCGCGAGCGACTTGGTGAACCCGACGAGCGCCGCCTTCGCCGCCGCGTAGTTCGACTGTCCCGCGTTGCCGGACGATCCCACGACCGACCCCACCTGGATGATGCGGCCGCGTCGCGCCTTCATCATGCCGCGCAGGCATGCCTTGGCGAGACGGAACGCGGGCTTGAGGTTGGTCGCCATGATCGCATCCCACTCGTCGTCCTTCATGCGGACGAGCAGGTTGTCGCGCGTGATCCCGGCGTTGTTCACGAGGATCGAGACCGGACCGAAGCGCGATTCGATGTCGGCGAGCGCCGCGTCGGTCGCGTGCGCGTCGGTGACGTCGAGCCGGATGCCGGTGCCCTGCGCTCCCGCCTCCGCGAGAGCGGCCGCGATCCGCGCGGCACCCTCGTCGGTCGTCGCGGTTCCCACGACGGTCGCGCCGTCGCGTGCGAGCGCGTGAGCGATCGCGCGGCCGATGCCGCGCGTCGCGCCGGTCACCAGCGCCACCTGCCCTTCGAGTTCGCGAGCCATCGTCGCCTCCTCACGCCGCGAGCGCGGCCAGCGCGTCCGCGAGCGAGTGCCCGTCGGTCAGCGCGTGGGCCTTGAGCGCGGGATCGATCTTGCGCACGAGCCCCGCCAGCACGCGTCCCGGCCCGGCTTCGACCACGTCGGTGACACCCCGCCCTGCCATCGCGCGTACCGTCTCGGTCCAGCGCACCGGACTCGCTGCCTGCCTCGCCAGCGCGGAGCGGATGGCGTCGGGGGACGTGTGCTCGGCGACATCCGCGTTGTGCAGCACCGGGATCGACGGTGCGCGGAACTCGACCTGCGCGAGTCGTCCCGCGAGCCGTTCGGCCGCCGGCTTCATCAGCGCGCTGTGGAACGGCCCGGACACCGGCAGCAGCATGCCGCGCTTCGCGCCGTGCGCCTTCGCGCGTTCGATCGCGCGTTCGACCGCGGCACGATGGCCGGCGATCACGATCTGGCCGGGCGAGTTGAAGTTCACCGGTTCGACCACCTCGCCTTGCGCAGCCTCGCGGCAGGCTTCCGAGATTCCGGCGTCGTCGCCGCCGAGGATCGCCGCCATCGCCCCGACGCCGGCCGGCACGGCCTCGGTCATCGCCTGCGCGCGAAACCGCACCAGCGGCACTGCGTCGCGAAACGCGAGCGCACCCGCGGCGACGAGCGCCGTGTACTCGCCCAGGCTGTGGCCCGCCATCACCGCGGGCGTGGCGCCGCCGGCGTCCCGCCACGCGCGCCAGGCGGCCACGCCTGCGGTCAGCATCAGCGGCTGGGTGTGGGTCGTGAGATTCAACGCGTCGGCGGGCCCGTCGGTCGCGAGCGCCCACAGGTCCTCGCCGAGCGCATCGCTCGCTTCCGCGAACGTCGCGCGCACGGCGGGATGCGCCTCCCAGCCGGCCATCATGCCGATCGACTGCGACCCCTGTCCGGGAAACACCACCGCGACCTTCGTCATCGTCAGCTCCAGCGAACCAGTACCGAACCCCACGTGAAGCCGCCCCCCACGCCCAGCATCATCACGTGATCGCCCGGGCGGATGCGTCCGTCGCGCACCGCCTCGTCGAGGGCGAGCGGCACCGAAGCGGCGGAGGTGTTCGCGTGCCGGTCGACGGTCGCGACGACCCGCCCGGAAGGCACGGAGAGGCGCTTCGCCGTGGCGTCCATGATGCGCAGGTTCGCCTGGTGCGGAATCAGCCAGTCGATCGCCTCGCGCGACAGGCCCGCGGCCGCGAGCGCCTCGTCCGCGACTTCCGTCAGCGCGCGCACCGCGAGCTTGAAGACCGCCTGGCCGTCCATCTGCAGGAACGGCCGGCCGGTCACCTTGCCGTCGCGCACCTGGCCGGGCACGGAAAGGATGCCGCGCTGGCTACCGTCCGCGTGCAGGCGCGTCGCGAGGATCCCCGGCTCTGCCGAGGGGACCAGCACCACGGCACCGGCGCCGTCGCCGAACAGCACGCAGGTCCGGCGGTCGCTCCAGTCGAGGATGTGCGAATAGGTCTCGGCGCCGACCACGAGCGCGTTCTTCGCGGCCCCGGTCCGGATCATCGCATCGGCGACCGACAGCGCGTAGACGAAGCCCGAGCACACGGCCTGCACGTCGAACGCCGGTCCGCCGCGTATGCCCAGCCGGTCCTGCAGGATGCACGCCGTCGACGGGAAGATCATGTCGGGCGTCGTGGTCGCCACGATGATCGTGTCGAGGTCGGCTGCGGTGAACCCGGCTGCGGCGAGCGCACGCTGCGCGGCGGCGAGCGCGAGATCGGAGGTGAGTTCGCCTTCGGCCGCCACGTGTCGCTGGCGGATGCCGGTGCGCGTGCGCACCCATTCGTCGCTCGTATCGACGCCCCGGCGCGCGAGGTCGTCGTTGGTCAGCACCTGCGCGGGCAGGTAGCTGCCGGTGCCGGCGATCCTGCTGCTACGCATCGCTCGACACCGGTGTCTCGCCGAGCGCGGCGGCCGGCATCGCGGCGATGCGCTGCGCGATGCGGTCGAGCACGCCCGCCTCGATCTCCGCGTGCGCCTTCGCGATCGCGTGGCGGAACCCGAGCGCGTCGGCGCCGCCGTGGCTCTTCACGACGACGCCCTTCAGGCCGACGAGCGTGGCGCCGTTGAACCGCCGCGGGTCGATGCGCCGCTTGAAGCGCGTGAGGACCGGATAGGCGACCGCGGCGGCGAGCTTCGACAGGACGCCGCGCGTGAACTCGGCCTTCAGGAACTCGTAGAGCATCTGCGCGAGGCCTTCGGAGGTCTTGAGCGCGACGTTGCCGACGAAACCGTCGCAGACGACCACGTCGGTCGTGCCCTTGTAGATGTCGTTGCCCTCGACGTTGCCGTGGAAGTTCAGCCCCGACGCCTTCAGGCGCTCGGCGGCCTCCTTCACGAGTTCGTTGCCCTTGATGTCCTCCTCGCCGATGTTGAGGAGGCCGATGGTCGGCCGCTCGATGTGTTCGACCGACGACACGAGCGCGCTGCCCATCGCCGCGAACTGCACGAGCTGCTCGGGCGTGCAGTTCACGTTCGCGCCCAGGTCGAGCATCGTCACCACGCCCTTCCGGGTGGGGAGCTGCGAGGCGATCGCCGGCCGGTCGATCCCGGGCAGCGTCTTCAGGACGAAGCGCGCGATGCCCATCAGCGCGCCGGTGTTGCCCGCGGACACGCAGCCGTGCGCCTCGCCGTCGCGGACCAGGTTGATCGCGACGCGCATCGACGAATCCTTCTTCCGCCGCAACGCGTCGGCGGGAGGATCGTCCATCTCGACGACCTCGGAGGCCGCCTGGATGCGGAGCCGGCCGCGTGCCGGCGAGCGCGATTTCGCGAGCACGGCCTCGATCGCCTCCCGTCGGCCGACCAGCACGACCGAGGCGCCCGGCGTTGCCTCGAGGAAGGTGAGCGATGCCGGGACCGTGACCGACGGGCCGTGGTCCCCGCCCATCGCATCGACCGCTACGGTGATCGTCATCGTGCGGCGGCGCGCGGTCGGACCGACCCGCCCGTGGCGACTCCGCGAAGGCGAAGGGTCACGGCGACGGTTCGGCGCCCGCTCGCGCGTCCCACGCGCGTGGCGCTATTCGTCCGCCTTGGTCCGGACGACCTTCTTGCCCCGGTAGTAGCCGCTCGGGCTGATGTGGTGGCGGCGATGGGTTTCGCCGCTCACCGGCTCCGTGCCGAGCGTCGGCGCGGAGAGGAAGTCGTGCGCGCGGTGCATGCCGCGCTTGCTCGGCGACTTCTTGTTCTGCTGGACAGCCATGTCGTTCTCCTCGTTCGCTTGCCTGCGGCGCACCGTCGTTTCCGGTCCGCCGCTTCCGGATCCTGCATCTCCCGCCTGCCTCACGGCGCCGGCGGGCACTCGCCTTCGTGGCGCGGCGCGAACGGGAGCGTGAGCACCAGTTCGTCCTCCACCAGCATCGCCGGTTCGAGCGGCCGGTCGGCGAGGATCACCTCGCCCTCCGACGCGTCGTCGAGCCGCGCCAGTTCCTTGCCGTCGCCCGCCAGCAGCACCTCGGTGAACTGCGCGACCGGCCAGTCGATCCGACCCAGGCAACGCTGGCACACCAGCGGAACCGTGCCCCGGATCTCGATGCCGAGCGCGGGCCGGCCCTCGTCGCTCGACCGACCCTCGATCGTCCAGGCGACCGGCACCGGTTCCTCGCCCGGGGCCAATGCGTCCTCGACGTTCGGCAGCCGTCGGGCGTCGAAGGATCCCGAGATCGACGCGCCCTGCTTCGCCAGCCGGAACGCATCGAAACGGGCTGCGGGACCGGAACCGGGCATCGCGCCGTCGATGGCGCGACCCGGAACGGCCCGGCGCGCCTCGTGCACAAACGTTGGATAATAGCGCCTGGCGGCCAACATGTCAAAAACCGCCGCAAAAACAACGGGAATCCCATGCGTACGCTCGTGCTGGCCTCGACCTCGCGCTACCGTGCCGCCTTGCTCGACCGTCTCGGCATCGCCTATGCCGTCGATGCTCCGGGCGTCGACGAAGCGGCGCTCCCGGGAGAATCAGCCGCCGCCGCCTGCGTCCGCCTCGCCGAGGCGAAGGCCCGGGCCGTCGCCGCGCGTCATCCGGACGCCCTCGTCCTGGGTTCCGACCAGATCGCGGACTGCCAGGGCCGCCACGTAGGCAAGCCGGGCACCGTCGAACGGGCGCGGGAGCAACTGCGTGCGCAGTCGGGCCGAGCGGTGACCTTCCACACCGGGGTCGCGCTGCTCGACGCGGCGACGGGCCGAAGCTACGTCGAGCGGGTCGACGTCGTCAGCCGGTTCCGGGTTCTCTCCGATGCCGAGATCGGCGCGTACCTCGCGCGCGAGGTTCCGCTCGACTGCGCGGGGTCGGTACGCTCCGAAGGACTCGGCATCGCGCTCTTCGATGCGATCGACAGCGACGATCCCACGGCGCTCGTGGGCTTGCCGCTGATCGCAACCTGCCGGCTCCTGCGGTACGCCGGAGTCGACGTGCTGTCCACGCCACGATGAACGACTCGTCCGGGCCGCTGCTCCTCGTCCCCAACCTGCTGGGCGCCGTGCCGCCCGAAACGGTGCTGCCCGCGCGCACGATCGCCCTCGCGCGAACGGTCGAGCATTGGGTCGTCGAGACGCCGAAGGCCGCGCGCGCGTTCCTGAAGACGCTCTCGCCGCCACGGCCGATCGCGGAGCTCTCGATCGTCCCGCTCGACGCGGATGCCACGCCCGCCGGGGCGTCCGCGCTCCTCGCGCCGGCCCGGCAGGGGCATCCGGTCGGCTTCGTCCCCGACGCCGGCGCACCCGGCATCGCCGACCCCGGCGCGGCGCTCGTCTCCGCCGCGCACGCGGCGGGCATCCGCGTGGTGCCGCTCGTCGGACCCTCGGCGATCCTGCTCGCGCTGATGGCCTCCGGCCTCGCCGGCCAGTCGTTCGCCTTTCACGGCTACCTGCCGGTCGTCCCGGCCGCGCGCACGGCCCGCCTTCGCGAACTCGAGATCGATTCGCGCACGCACGCACGGACCGAGATCTTCATCGAAACGCCCTACCGGAACGCGGCGATGCTCGCCGCGCTCGCGGGCACGTTGTCGCCGCGCACGCGGCTCGCGGTCGCCGCGGACCTCACGACGCCCGGCGAATCGGTCGTGATGCGGCCGGTGTCGGCCTGGCGAGGCGCCGACTTCGCCGCCTGGCAGCGGCGTCCCGCGATCTTCCTGTTCCAGGCCTGATCGCCCGGCGTCCCGACGGGGATCCGGGGCGACGCCGGGTCCGGCTACACCCGCCCCTCCTCCTCCGGCCAGTCCTTGATGTAGCTCTTGAGCATGCGGTTCTCGAACGACTGCTCTTCGTAGACCGCCTTCGCGACGTCGTGGAACGACACCACGCCCATGAGCGTGGTGCCTTCCATCACCGGCACGTAACGCGCGTGGTGCTCGAGCATCGTGCGGCGCAGTTCCATCACGTCGAGCCCGGGCGGTGCCGTCAGGGGATCGCGTGCGCAGATGTCGCGAACCCGCAGCGAACCCAGCGATCCGCCGTGGTTCGCGAGCGCTTCCAGCACCTCGCGGAAGGTCAGGATGCCGGCGAGCCGGCCATGGTCCATGACCACCAGCGAACCGATGTCGTGCTGGGCCATCACGCGCACCGCGTCCATCACCGCGCTCTCCGGACCGGTCGTGTACAGCGTGTTGCCCTTGATCCTCAGGATCTCGCTCACGATCATGGCGACCTCCGGTGCGAACCGGACCGTCCCTCGCGGTCCATGGACATCAGCGTACGCCCGCGGGGCGGGCGCACGCAACGTCCCGGGCGTCGAGCGCGGGTCGGAAACGCGCGGACGCGGGCGCGTCAGCGGAGGGCTCAGGTCGCGCCGATCCTGCGGCGCTCGCGCAGGGCCTGGGCGAGCGTGCCGCTGTCGACGTACTCGAGTTCGCCGCCGACCGGCACGCCGCGCGCGAGCCGGCTGACCTCGAGTCCGCGCGCCGCCCGGCGTTCGCCGATGCAGTGCGCGGTGTCCTCGCCCTCGTTCTTGAAATTGGTTCCGCGGATCACCTCGCGAACCACCCCGTCCACTGCCC
>DAOMBL010000069.1:0-10725 GCA_035427325.1 Casimicrobiaceae bacterium | reverse complement strand
GAGCGGCACCGCGTCGGGCGCCTCGTCGCGATCGGGCGCCGGTGCCTCCCACACCATCTTGAACATCGTCGTCTCGGCCTCGACCCGCCACCCGGTCGGCGCGGCGCCCGACCAGCCGTCGCAGTAGAAATGCTCGCCCGGATCGCAGAACGGGGCGAGCGACGCGAAGTCGGGACGCTGCTGGTCGGCGAACCCGACGATCGGCGAGAAGCCGTGCGCGTAGCGGCGCGCCGCGCCCGTGCCTTCGGCGAATCGGACCTGCGCTCCGGTCAGCGCGTGCCAGACGATGTTGTCGAGCAGGGAGATCACGCGCGCGCTCGGCTCGGGCGCGGACTCCGCCGCACCGCCCGACCGGACGCGAACCGCCCGATCGCGCCGATCGTCGATCGACGCGTCTCGCTGCGCGACGTCCGCGTCATCCGATCCTGCCGACGATCGCCTTCATCTCGTCGGCCGACCAGGCGCGCATCGAGGTCGTGCGCACGTTGCCGAGCGAGCCCAGTTTGAGCAGGCCCGCGATGATCGCCTCGTCCGGTCCCTCGACGACGACCGTCATGTCGTGCGCGCCGACGGTGTACCAGGCGTGCCGGATCGACACGCCGAGCTTCTCGGCGGCGGCCTTGAACGCCGCGAGGCGCTCCGGCGAGTCCTTGACGTTGCGGATGCCCTGGTCGGTGAAGTTCCCGAGGACCACGTAGGTTGCCATGTCGTCTCTCCTCCGTAGGATGGCCGTCGCGTCGCGCACGGGAGGCGCGGCAAGTCCGACGTTCCGCCCGGGAGGCAGCATAGCGCGAAGCCATCTCCATCCGGGGGAGCTTTCGTGACCCGATGCCCGCCGATCTCGCCGTCGCCGGGACCGGAGGGAATAAGCCGAGCGCCCGGCTGTTCACGCATCCTGGCCCGCGGATCGGACGACCCGACCCGCGCCGGCGACGCGTGTTGGGTGCACCGGGAGCGTGCCGCGATGCGCGGACCGGATACGCGGCGCGGTCGGCCGCACGATGCATGAAACGGGAGAACGAACCATGCGAAGGACGAAGCTCGGGATGGCGCTTGCGGCGACAGGCATGGTCCTGGCGGGATGCGCGGGAATGGCGTCCCAGCCCGGTCCGCAGAACATGACGTTCTTCGTGACGAGCGCGGGACCGGGCCAGGGCGCCAATCTCGGGGGCCTTGCGGGGGCGGACGCGCATTGCCAGAAACTCGCGGCCGCCGTCGGCGCGGGCGGACGCACCTGGCGCGCCTATCTCAGCACGCAGGCGCCGCAGATGAGCGACCCGGGCGCCGTCAATGCGCGCGACCGCATCGGTGCCGGTCCCTGGCAGAACGCCAAGGGCGTCGTGATCGCACGCGGCGTCGACGACCTCCATTCGCCGTCGAACAATCTCACCAAGGAAACCGCGCTCGACGAACGGGGACAGACGGTCAACGGTCGGGGCGACACGCCGAACAACCACGACATCCTGACCGGCTCGCGGGCGGACGGCACCGCCTTCGCGAGCGGCGGTTCGAATCCCGACATGACTTGCGGCAACTGGACCAAGGGCGGACCGGACGGGTCGGCGATGCTCGGGCACCACGATCGCGTGGGTCCCGCGCCGGTGCCCTGGGCGCAGTCGTGGAACTCGTCGCACATCAGCGCCGGTTGCGACGCCGCGAAGCTGCGCGCGACCGGGGGCGCCGGACTCTTCTACTGTTTCGCGGCGAACTGACCGCGGGCGACGGGCGGGCGGCGACGGGCGAATGCCTGCACCGTCCGCAGCCACCCGCCGGCGGGTACGCAGGCACACCCGCCCGCGTCAGGCCGGCCGTCGCCCCCGGACGGCATTCGCCCGCGCGCGTTGGGTGATGCTGCCGTCCGCGGCGATCGCGATCCGCATCCGCAGCCGCTCGCGAATCTCCGCGATCCGGTCGTCCGCCTGCGCTTCGCGGGCGTCGCGCAGGCTCACGGTCGAGAGCGTCGCCTCCCAGACGTCGTCGAAGCTCGGGAAGCGACGCTCGACGACGATCTCGCGCGTCTCGACGTCCTCGAGGCCGGCCTCCCGCCACAGCGCGCCCAGCGCGTCCAGCTTCGAGACCGCGACACTCTGCGGCTTCGGCGGCGGTGCGCCCATCTCGCGCAGCACCGTCGCGAGCGTGGCGTACGGAAAGCCGCCTCCGTGCATGTCCCAGATGTAGGTCGCGACCGTGCCGCCGGGCCTGACCACGCGCACCATCTCGGCGACGCCCGCCGCCGGATCCGGAACGAAGAAGATGACGAGCGCCATCAGCGCGACGTCGAACGATTGGCTTGCATAGGGCAGCGCCATCGCGTCGCCGAGTCGATAGCGCACCGGCGCGCCCGCGGGCTGTGCCCGCGCGTACGCGAGCTGGCCTTCCGACGGGTCGATCCCGTCGACGCTCGCGGGCGCGGCGCGCGCGACGATCCGCTCGGTGAATGCTCCGTTGCCGCATCCGACGTCGAGCCAGCGCAGGGCGGGAGGCAGCGCGAGCCAGTCGAGGAACACGTCGCCGGCGACCCGGCTCCAGCCGCCCATCATGCGTTCGTACCCGGCGCCGTCGTCGAACGCAATCGGCGCGTCGCTCATCGCTTCACGCCTCCGACACGTAGTGCAGCAGTTCCTCGTCGCCCGGCGCCAGGCGAACGGTGCCCCCTTCGCGGAAGCCGAGGCGGGCGAGCAGGCGCTGCGACGGCCCGTTGTCGGGCGTGACGACGGCGACGACGCGCGCGATGCCGAGACTCCGGCGCCCGTGCGCGAGCACGGCCTCGGCGGCTTCACGCGCGTAGCCCCGACCCCGGTACGCCGGCAGGAACGCGAAGCCAATGTCGACGTCGGGCAGGCTCGCGCGCCGGATCAGCCCGCACATGCCGACCGGCGCGCCGCCGGCGCGGGCCTCGACCAGGTTGAGCCCGTGGCCGTGCGTCCGGTACGACGCGATCGGAACACGTTGGAGGTACGCGCGCGCACCGTCGAGGTCCCGCACCTGGCGATCGCCGATGTGGCGGAGCCAGTCGGGGTCGTTCAGGAGCGCGAGAATGAACGGCGCGTCGCCGGGTTCGAACCACCGGACGACGAGCCGCGACGTCTCGGCGACGAGCCCCGGTCGGCAGGTCACTGTCCGGGCGGCGGTTCCCACAACTCGACCTTGTTGCCCTCCGGGTCGATCACCCACCCGAAGGTGCCGAACTCGGAGGCATCGATCCGGTCGAGCACGTTGCACCCCTCGGCGCGCAGCGCGTCGACCAGGGCCCGCAGGTCGGCGACGCGGTAGTTGATCACGAACGCGGCCCGACCTCCGGCGAAGGTGTCGCTCGACGAGTCTCCGATGCTCCAGATCGTCGTGCCGCCCGCCGGAACGCCGTGGTCGTCGGCCCAGCGAAACGCCGCGCCGCCCCAGTCGAGAACCTCGATGCCGAGGTGGTCCCGGTACCACGCGCGCAGCGCGGCCGGGTCGCGCGCCTGGAAGAAGATGCCGCCGATGCCGGTGACGCGTCGCATGTGGGATCCCTCCGTCCTGTGCCTCGCTCAGAGGTGCGAGCCGAACTCGGGCGCCTCGAAGCGATCGTGCATGCCGTCGACACGGACGATCGGAATGCGCGAGAGCTCCTCTTCGGACACGCCTTCGAGGCAGCCCAGGTTCACGCCGATCATCACGCCCATCGGCGTGTCGGTCCCGACGCCCCAGGGCCGCACGCCGCAGTGCCGGCAGAAGGTGTGGATGTTCTTGCGCGTGTTGAACCGATACTCGGTCAGTTCCGACTCGCCCGCGAGCACGCGGAAGCCTTCCGGCCGCGCGACCGCCGGCCAGAAGCGCGTGCGGCGACAGATCGAGCAGTTGCAGCGGTACGACGGCTGCGCGAGATCGAGCTCCGCCTCGAACCGGACGGCGCCGCAGTGGCAACGTCCCCGGTAGGTCTTCATCATCGCACGCTCTCCCGGTCGGCCGGCGCGAGCGTCGTGCGCACGCCGTTGATCGTGACCGTCCCGAACGGCCAGGCGTTCGCGAGCCATCGGTGCAGGAACGCGCCCAGTTCGTCTTCGAGCCCGGCCGCGAGTTCGCTCGACCGCGCCCAGTACCAGACGTCGGCGTCGGTGCCGTCGAGATGGGGCGGATCGATGTAGACGCAGCCGAGGAGGCGCGACTCGTCGCGCGACATCACCGCGTAGTCGAACGAGGATCGCAGCGCGAACTCCTTCTGGTGCCAGCCGAGGTCGACGATGTTCTGCTCGATCGTCAGGTCCTCGGAGGGCCAGCCCCAGATCGCGCCGAAGCGCTGCCACAGGTGCTCGCGGCTCGACATCACCGCATCGTAGTCCTTGAACGCGTCGTGGATCGTGATCGAGCGCATCCTGTAGCGTGCGGTCTCGACGACGGCCGGGACTTCGAAATCGCGGGGCAGGAATGCCATCGTGGGTCTCGGTCGGGTCGAAGCAGCGGCGGCGGGTCGGGCTTGCGCGCGACGTTTCGTGTTCACGCGGGCGACGGCATGCTGTGCCACCAGATGCGCGCTTCGGCGCACAGGCCGTCCCGAAACGTCGCCACGAGCACGCCGTCGAGCACCATGCGCGGCAGCGGGTCGCCCGGCTCGCGGGCGACCAGGCTGGTGCCGGCCGACTGCGCCCAGATCCGGAAGAGTTCCTCCGAGGCCACCTGGTAGGTCGTGCGCCAGCGCGCGATGCCGGAACCGGGCGCGCTCGCGAGCACCTCGGTCTCGACCCGCACGTCTTCCTGCAGCTTCACGCGGGTCCAGTAGGCGCGAAGCTCCGCGGTGCCGCGCTGCACCTGGAAGGGCGTGTTGTGGTAGCGGCCGTCCGGCAGGAACAGCGATGCGAACAGCGCGTCGTCGCGCTGCTCCCACGCGCGCTTGTAGCCCCGCATGAAGGATTCGATGTCCATGGTGCGGCGCGGCGTCTGCGGCAGGACGGGTGAAGGCGCGGCGTCAGCTGCGACGTTCGACCGCGAGCCCGACGCCCAGCGCGACGAGCACCGCGCCGCTCGTGCGGTTGAGCCCGACCAGCACGCGCGGATGCGACCGCGCCATGCCGGAGAGCATGCCCGCGGAGAGCCCCACCAGGCCCTTGACCGCGAAGGTGAGTCCCGCGAACGCGAGGCCGAGCACGAAGATCGAGGGAGTCGGATGCGCGGCGTCCGGCGCCACGAACTGCGGCAGGAATGCGAAGTAGAACACCGCGACCTTCGGATTGGACAGGTTCGACAGCGCGCCCTCGGCGAACAGCCGGCCGGGCGACTTTCGCGCGCCGCTCGATCCCGCGAGATCCGCATGGCGTGTGCGCAGCATCTGGACGCCGACGTAGACGAGGTAGGCCGCGCCGGCGAGCTTCAGCGCGAGGAACAGGCCCTCGGAGGCGCGAAGCAAGGCGCCCAGTCCCGCGGTCGCGAGGATCGTGTGGCCGACGAGGCCCACGCTCACGCCTGCCGCGGTCGCCACGCCCGCCGCGGCGCCCTGGGCGATCGAGCGCGACATGACGAGCATCATGTCCTGGCCCGGCGTCACGATCAGCACGAGCGAGGCGACGATGAACAGGACCCAGGCGACGTCGATCATGGAACGAAAGGGTTGTTCGCCCGGCGGCCGGGCGAAACGCGTTTGTACCCGAAGCGGGGCCGCCTGGGAAGCGGCCGGTGCGGCGACCGGGTCGCTGCGCCCGCGCGGTCGTGCCTGTCGGTGCGCGGGCCTGCCGAAGCGGTCAGCCGAGTCGAATCCGGTAACGACACCCAGGTCCGTTCCCGAACGCTGCCGGCTTGACGAACATCTCGTGCAGCACGCCTCCGTTGGCCTCGATCGTGCGGCGCGAGGCGAGATTGTCGGGATCGGTCGTGATGTCGACGTAACGAAGGCCGGTCACACGCGCGCGGACGAGCATCAGCGCGAGCGCGCGCGTCGCATGCCCCCGCCGTTGCTTCCAGGGCACGACCGAGTAGCCGATGTGACCGAGGCAGTGCGGCGGCAGCGCCTCGGTGCGCGGTTGCCACCGCAGGGCGATCGAGCCGCAGAACGTTCCGTCCCACATCCAGCGATGGAAGCCCGGCAGGCGCGGGACCGTCGAACCGTCGGGCAGCGCGATCGGTGCGCCGGCGGCCTTGCGGTCGTCGAGTCCGGCGAGGAATGCCGCGCTGTCCCGCCGGATGGCTTCGCGCTGTTCATCGGCCTCGGCCCTGCCGCGCACGTTGTCCGGCGCGTAGCCGCGCTCGAGCGCGTCGACGTAGGAGGCCAGGTGTCGCTCGCCGGGTCGGACCAGCTTCACGGGGGTGCGCAGCGGCGACAGTCGCCGCAGAAGGTTGGCGGGTACCGAACCCGGTGGGCGCTACCGGGCGACGCGGTCGAAGAAGTCGTAGATGGCGCGATCGCCCATGTTGCGCGCATCGGCGAGTTCGCCTGCCTTCGTTGCGTAGACGACGCGGCCGTCCGGGGCGAGCACCGCGACGGCGGGGATGCCGGACTTCAGGGCGACGCCGTGCGCTGCCGCGAGGTCGACATTGCGATCGAAGCGTCCCACGTCGACCTTCACGACCTTGAAACGGCGGGCGACGAGCGGCGCGGCCGCGCCCTCGCGGAACGCCATGTCGAGGATCTTGCAGTCGGCGCACCAGTTGGCGCCGAAGACGACGAGCACCGGCATCCCCGTGCGCGCGGACTCCGCCAGCGCGGACGCGATGTCGGCACGGGCATCGGCGCGTTCGTCGTAGGGGCCGGTTGCGGCGGCCACGGCGAGCGGCACGGCGGCGACGAGGGCGACGAGCGTCCGGAGCAGGGAGGTGGGCGACATGCCGGTAGCTTACCCCGTGCGGGAGCGCGGGCGGCGCGGAGCGGGCGGAGCGAGGCACTTCCACCGACGCATGGCGACACGCGGCCGCCCTTGGCGCCGCTGCGCGTTCCCGGGCCGGGGGCAATCAGCGCAGGAACTGGTCGACGAAATGCTCGCCCAGTCCGCAGGCGCGGTAGTGCCTTCGGCACATCTCGGTCTTGGTGAAGACGTCCTCGTAGCCGGTGACCGTGCCGGCCTCGTCGACGTAGATCATGGCGCCGTGGATGTTGAAGAAGGTGATCATCTCCTGGGCGCCGGCGGCCTCGTCGACCACGAGCGTGTGGATCTCGCCGGGCGGCTCGTAGACGAAGCTTCCTTCCGTCGCGACCCAGTCGTGCTCGAGATAGCGCCACGCGCCTTTCATCACCAGTCCGGTCACCCACGACGGGTGCACGTGGCGCGAGAGCACGCCGGACTTGCGTACGCGAAGCAGGTTGCACCAACTTCCCGTGACGGTGTTGAGGAGCAACGGACGAAACCAGACGTCCTTCGCCTGCGGCACCCAGACGCGCTCGTCGTCGGGGATCGCCTCGAGCGCGATCTCGGGCTGGATTCCGGGCGCCTGGAGGATGCTCATCGTACGTCCTTTCGATGGAAGGGGGAGGGCCTCGACGCGTGCGCTGCGGGAGGGGCGTCGGCCTGAAGGCCGACCCACATCCTATTCCTGTGGCTCGGCCTTCAGCCCCTGTGGGTCGGGCTTCAGCCCGACGGGGTGCGGCATTCGGGCGGTGGGTCGGGTTTCAGCCCCTGTGGGTCGGGCTTCAGCCCGACGGGGTTCGTGCCGATGCAAGCGAAATGCGTCGGCCTGAAGGCCGACCCACAAGGCCGACCCACAAGGCCGACCACGGTGACCCCGCTTCAACCCGACGATGGTCAACCCGCCCGGGCGAGCAGATCGTCGATTCCCGGATAGTCGTCGCGCGCGATGACGTACTTCGCGGCGTACTCACCCCACTTCGCTCCGCTTCGGAACGCCTGCAGGAACCGCTCGCGGTCGACGACGCGCCGGCCGCCGAGGGAATCGACGCCGCGTTCGAACAGCGGATCGGGGACGCAGCCGGCGGTCGGGCCGACGATGGCGATCCGGCCGGCGTGGCGACAGGCCTCGAGCACCGCGTCCAGCGTGTCGTTGAGGATGACCGTGCAGGTGCTCACGACCTTGTCGCAGGTCGCGAGCGCCGCGGGGTCGACGGTCACGCGAAGCTGCGGCTCGTCGCGCACGAGTTCGCTCCTGAGTTCGAGGACCGTGAGCCTCGCGCCCGAGCGCAGGATGATCGGGACGAGCGGGGTGAAGAGCCCGATCATGCCGATGTGTTCGCCTCGCTGCGGGTCGATCGCGCCGAGCGGATCGCCGCCCGCCCGCGGCACCCAGCGCGCGCGCGCGAACAATCCCTGCGACAGGGCGTTGATCGTGGCGAAGCCCAGCGCCCGCGCGACCGGATCGCCGGTCGCGAACCCGGCGGCGAGCGAGGCGGCGTCGATGCCCGACAGGCTGCGCGCACCGTGACGTTCGCGCAGCGGGGATTCGGTCGCGTCCAGCTGGATGTACGCGAAGCCGATCGAGCCGTCGTCGAGCTCCAGCGCGCAGAACTCCGCCTCCTTGGTGCCGCTCGCCGGCGGCAGGTGGAGCGCGCGCACCCGCGGCGACCCGAGCCGATGCGCGATGCGCGCGGCGAGTTCGACGAAGCGTTCAGTGGCGGTCGGCATCGCGTGCGCCGGGGGTGCGGTGGCGATATCGAAGCCTCGCGCGGGCGGCCTCGACCTCGCGGTCCCGCGGCGCTGCGCTCGTCACGAGCGAGGCGATCAGCGTCCGGGCGCTCGTCGCGACCTCCTCGATCGCGCGTTCGAACGCGGCTTCGTTGGCCTTCGACGGCGCGTTCATGCCGGAGAGCTTGCGCACGAACTGGCGCGAGGCAGCGCGGATCTCGTCCTCGGTGGCCGGCGGCTCGAAATTGAACAGCGTCCGGATGCTCCTGCACATGGCTCGCTCCGTGGCACCAGCGAAACGGGCGCACCGAGGTGCGCCCGATCCGGACGGCGCCGCAACGTGTTACTTGGACGCGGGCAGCTTCCCCTGCACGCCTTCGACGTAGTAGTCCATCTTGTTCAGCGTCGCGTCGTCGATCGTCTTGCCCGCGGCGATCCGCTCCTTGCCCTCGTTGTCCTTCACCGGCCCGGTGAACGGATGGAATTTGCCCGAGCGAATGTCGGCCTCGACCTTGCCCACCTCATCCTGCACCGCCTTCGGCACCGCCGCGTTGAACGGCGCCATCTTGATCATGCCTTCCTTGATGCCGCCCCAGATGCTGCCCGGCTTCCATTTGCCTTCGACCGCCGCCTGCACCGTCTTCGTGTAGTAGTCGCCCCACTGGTGGGTGACCGCGGTGAGGTGCGCCTTCGGACCGTACTTCGACATGTCGCTGTGGTAGGCGACCGCGTAGACGCCCTTCGCTTCGGCCGCCTGCACCGCGGCGGTCGAGTCGGTGTGGTGCGTGAGCACGTCCGCACCCTGCGAGACGAGCGTCTCGGCGGCGGTGCGCTCCTTGCCCGGATCGAACCAGGAGTTGACCCACACGACCTTCACCTCGGCCTTCGGATTCACGCTGCGCATGCCGCGCGTGAACGCGTTGATGCCCATCACCACCTCGGGGATCGGGAACGCGCCCACGTAGCCCGCCGTGTTCGACTTGGTCATCCGGCCCGCCACGATGCCCGCGAGGTAGCGGCCCTCGTAGAACCGCGCGTTGTAGATGCCGACGTTGGGGGCGGTCTTGTAGCCGGTGGCGTGCTCGAAGTGCGTCTTCGGGAAGCCCTGCGCGACCTTGATCGTCGGGTTCATGTACCCGAACGAGGTCGTGAAGATCATCTGGTGGCCGCTCTGCGCGAGTTCGCGGATCACGCGTTCGGCATCGGCGCCCTCCGGGACATTCTCGATGTACTTGCTCGTGACCTTGCCGCCGAGCGAGGCCTCCATCTGCTTGCGGCCGATGTCGTGCTGATAGGTCCACCCGGCGTCGCCGATCGGGCTCACGTAGACGAAGCCGATCTTCATCGGGCCGGCGGCCTTGGGCTGCGCCAGCGCCGGGATCGCGGTCGACGCGAGCGCGCCGGCCATCGTCGCCAGGGCGGTCCTGCGGTTCATCTTCGGCATTGCGGCAATCTCCTGGGGAAGCGGGGGGTGGGCAAGGGGTTGGCCGCCGTTCGTCGGGCGGCGTCGTGCGGAGCCGGATTCTACGCCGGATCCGGTGCGGCGCCCTTCGTCCACGCCACATTCCACCGGTTGCCGGGCGCGCCGCGGCGCGCCGGTGCTCCGGTCATGCCGCCGGGTGGAACGGCTTGCCGAGCGACGCCGGCGCGTTCAGGCGGATGGTGACGGCGTCGCGGGAGATGATCGCCAGGACGACGATGGTCGCGAGATAGGGCAGCATCGACAGGTACTGCGCGGGGATCGTCGAGCCCGCGGCCTGCGCCTGGAACTGGGCGAGCGTGACTCCGCCGAAGAGGTACGCGCCGGCCAGCACGCGCCAGGGCCGCCATGTCGCGAACACGACCAACGCCAGCGCGATCCAGCCGCGACCGGCCACCATGCCCTCGACCCACAGCGGCGTGTACGCGACCGACAGGTAGGCGCCCGCGAGGCCCGAGCACGCGCCGCCGAACAGCACGGCGGCGTAGCGGATGGCGACGACCGGGTAGCCGATCGCGTGCGCCGAATGAGGCGATTCGCCGACGGCGCGCAGCACCAGCCCGGCTCTCGACCGCGTCAGGAACCACTGCACGAGCGCGAACAGCGCGAACGACAGGTAGACGAGCGGGTTGTGGCCGAACAGCAGGGGTCCGACGAAGGGCAGGTCGGACAGTCCCCGGATCGACAGCGGCTTGATGCCCTCGATCA